>NZ_JBHVCP010000045.1:0-67605 GCF_042803315.1 Streptomyces sp. NPDC057424 | reverse complement strand
CCGGTCAGGTGGGGCGGGGCCCTGCCGTGCGAGGCGTGCGGCCGGGGGTTACTCGGCCAGAACCGCCTCGGCGTCCAGCGTGACGCCGACCGCCTGGATCACGGAGGCGATCTTGAACGCCTCCTGGACGACCTCGCGGTCGAGGCCGGCCTTGCGGAGGACCTGCTCGTGGGAGTCCAGGCACATGCCGCAGCCGTTGATGGCCGACACGGCGAAGGACCACAGCTCGAAGTCGACCTTGTCGACGCCCGGGTTGCCGATGACGTTCATCCGCAGGCCCGCGCGCAGGTTGCCGTACTCGTGGTCCGACAGCAGGTGCCGCGTGCGGTAGAAGACGTTGTTCATCGCCATCACCGCGGCCGCGGACTTGGCCGCCGTGTACGCCTCCGGCGACAGGTTCGCCTTGGCCTCGGGCTCCAGCTCGCGCAGCACGATCGGGGAGCGGGAGGCGATCGCCGTCGCCAGCACGGTGCCCCACAGCTGCTGGGCCGGCAGGTCGGAGTTGCCGATCACCGAACCCAGGTTGAGCTTCAGGTCCTTGGCGTAGTCCGGTATGGCGGACTTCAGGGCATCCAGCGACATGTCAGATCACTCCCCGGAGAGCAGCGCGACGGGGTCGAGGGTCTCGTCGCCCTTCGACCAGTTGCAGGGGCACAGCTCGTCCGTCTGGAGCGCGTCCAGGACCCGCAGGACCTCCTTCGGGTTACGGCCGACCGAGCCCGCGGTCACCATCGAGAACTGGATCTCGTTGTTCTGGTCCACGATGAACACCGCGCGCTTGGCGAAGCCGTCCTCGCCCTCGATGCCGAGGTCGCGCATCAGCTCGTGCTTGGAGTCGGCCATCATCGGGAACGGCAGGTCACGCAGGTCGTCGTGGTCCTTGCGCCAGGCGTGGTGGACGAACTCGGAGTCACCGGAGAAGCCGAGGACCTGCGCGTCGCGGTCGGCGAACTCCTCGTTCAGCTTGCCGAAGGCGGCGATCTCGGTCGGGCACACGAAGGTGAAGTCCTTGGGCCACGCGAAGATGACCTTCCACTGACCCTCGTAGGTCTTGTGGTTGATCTGCTGGAACTCCTTGCCCTTCTCCAGCGAGACGCAGGCGGTCAGGTCGAACTCGGGGAACTTGTCACCGACGGTGAGCACACACTCTCCTTGCAGCGAAGAAACACCCGGATTGCGGGGATTTCCCATGGGTTGGACTGTGTTGATGTTGGCACAGGCTCGATTGATTACGGAAATAGCTACACTCGGTCGAGTTGATCGGAGGTAGCTATCAGTGACTGTCGGTAATAAGCGCAGGCAGCCGAGCCTCGCCCAGCTCCGCGCCTTCGCGGCGGTGGCCGAGCACCTGCATTTCCGGGACGCGGCCGCGGCGATCGGCATGAGCCAGCCCGCCCTCTCCGGTGCCGTGTCGGCCCTGGAGGAGACACTCGGAGTGACGCTCCTCGAGCGTACGACGCGCAAGGTGCTGCTCTCCCCCGAGGGCGAGCGGATCGCCGTACGGGCCAAGGCGGTTCTGGGGGAGGTGGGTGCGCTCATGGAGGAGGCCGAGGCGGTCCGGGCGCCCTTCACCGGGGTGCTGCGGCTCGGGGTGATCCCGACGGTCGCGCCCTATCTGCTGCCCACGGTCCTGCGGCTCGTCCACGAACGCTATCCGCACCTCGACCTCCAGGTGCACGAGGAGCAGACCGCCAGCCTGCTCGACGGCCTCACCAGCGGCCGGCTCGACCTGCTGCTGCTCGCCGTGCCCCTGGGAGTACCGGGCGTCACCGAACTGCCGCTGTTCGACGAGGACTTCGTGCTCGTCACCCCGCTCGACCACTGGCTCGGCGGGCGTGAGGGCATTCCGCGTGAGGCGCTGCGCGAGCTGAACCTGCTGCTGCTGGACGAGGGGCACTGCCTGCGCGACCAGGCCCTGGACATCTGCCGGGAGGCCGGCCGCGACGACGTGCCGGTCACCACGACCGCCGCGGGGCTGTCCACGCTGGTGCAGCTCGTCGCGGGCGGGCTCGGTGCCACACTGCTGCCGCGCACCGCCCTCAAGGTCGAGACCTCCCGCAGCAACCAGCTCCTCACCGGGTACTTCGCCGACCCGGCCCCCACCCGCAGGGTCGCCCTGGCGATGCGGGCGGGGGCCGCGCGCGGCGCGGAGTACGAGGAACTGGCGGCCGCCCTGCGGCAGGCGCTGCGGCCGCTGCCCGTACGGGTGCTGGGGCAGGACGCCTGACGCCCCGCACGGTCTGCTGCTACTCGGTACGCAGCCCGTCCGGCCGCATCAGCCTCAGCAGCGGCGGCAGGCTCAGCAGCGTCACCACGAGGACGACCCCCGCGCCGATGCCCGTCATGGACAGCACGCTCGGCCAGTCCACCCGGACCGACGTGTCGGTCATCCGCAGCAGGACCGCGCCCAGGGCGGTGCCCACCGTCGCGGCGAGCAGCAGGCCCAGCCCGATCGGGATCGCCGTCTGCCACAGCACCGACAGGCTGAGGGTGCGGCGCCGGGTACCGAAGGCGACCAGGGCCGACAGCAGCTTGCGGCGTTCGCGCAGCTGCTCCAGCTGCGAGACCAGCAGGCTCGCCCCGATCAGCGCGAGCACGCAGGCGGCGCCGACGGACAGGCCGGTGCGGATGGTGGCGTAGCGCTCGTTGCGCTCGATGCTGTGCCAGGTCATCGGCTGGGCCATGGGGTTCAGCCGCGCGGCCGTGTTGCGCACGTGGTCGGCCGCGTCCCGCACCGATGCGTCCAGGCTCAGGAAGAGCTGCGCGGAGGTGGCCGCCCCGAGCTTCTCGGGCAGCGCGCCGGGGGTGACCAGGATGCCGCCGCGCTCGTACCCGGTCGGGTCCTCGCGGGGCCGGGCCTGCCGGATGTCCTTCGGCACGGTCCAGGAGACCGCGCGTTCGCTGGAGCGGGTGGTGTCGCCCGGGTCGGTCCACAGGGTCGTGCCGGGCTCGGACAGGTGGTCGCTCTCGCTGTCGTACTCCGAGCCCTTGACCGCGAAGACGTCACCGTCGCGGCAGGAAGGAAGTGTGGCCACTTCGCGCAGCGCGGCGCAGTCGGCCACGGTGATCTGAAGGTAGGCGTCCGCCTCGCCGCGCCGGTCGCCGAGGTAGACGTCGGACAGTGCGGTGACCTTGCGTACGCCCTCGGTGTCACGGTACTTCCCGACGGTGGCCGCGGTGTCGGCACCGCCGGGCACGTCCACGCTCATCTGGGCCCGGGAGACGTCGTACTGCGACGCCGTGGTGTAGGTGCCCTCCACCCCGGCGAACAGCATCTGCAGCGCGATCGCCCCGGCCACCGCCACCGCGATGCCGTTGACCATCCGGGCCGCCGCACCACTGCTCAACTGGAGCCTGCGCACGGCCAGCTGCCAGGCGACCCCGCCCGACCCGAGCCGGGCCACGACCGTCTCCACCACCCAGGGCAGCAGCGCCGTCACGCCGACCAGCAGAAGCATCACACCGCCGACGACGAGGTACTGGTTGAAGTTCCCGCCGTCGTCGCCCTGCCCGATCATCGGGTAGAGCAGCGCGAGCCCGCCCAGCGGCAGCAGCAGCCGCCACCACAGCCTGCGCCGCGCGGGCTTGGCCGTGCGCACCACGCCGAGGGGCTCGATGACCACTCCGCGCAGGGCGAGGATCGTCACCAGGACCGCGGCGGCCGGTACCGCCAGTGCGACCAGGACGGCCAGCAGGGGAGAGGGGTTCAGATAGCTCGGGAACACACTGACGTGGAACACCTCGGCGGATGCCGCCAGTTGCCGCCCGAGCAGGAAGAACCCGGTGCCGAGGACGAGCCCCAGCACCGAACCGGCGAGTGCCTCGCCGGCGGCGATCCGCCGGGTCATCCGGCCGTCCGAGCCGACCAGTCGCAGTGCCGCCAGCCTGCGGTCGCGCCGCTCGCCGCCGAACCGTACGGCCGCGGCGATGAACACGGCGACCGGCATCAGCAGCACCACGAAGACGACCAGGACCAGCAGGAGCAGCACCGGGTCCCAGGGGTCGGACGATGCCAGGTCGTCGTTGCCGAAGCTGTCGATCCGGGCCCCGCTGGTGTGCTCGAGCTGCTCGGCGAGCCCCTTGCCGCCCGCGAAGTAGGCGAGTTCCTGGGAGCCGACGAGTCCCTGCTCGCCGATGGTGTCCGCGATGCGGTAGTCCAGCCGCTCCCGCAGCAGCCTGCCGTCGTCGGAGGCGAGCAGCTCCTTCAGCGCGGGGGAGACGACCATCTCGCCCGCCGCCGGGAACTCCCGGACCCCCGGGGGCAGCGGAGCCCGCGGGCCCTCCGCCTCCAGCAGCCTGCCGCGCACGTCCGAGTCCCGGAACGTGGTGTCCGCGTCCAGGACGATCAGGGTGTCGTCGGCCTTCGGTATCTTCTGCTGGCTGAAGGTGTGGTCGCTGCGCGCCTCCTCGCGCCGGTCCCGCTCCGCGAGCGCGCTCGGGATGGCGGTGGTGAGCAGCAGCAGCGCCACTCCGAGCCCGACACCGACGGCCGTGAGCAGCGCCCGGATCCACCCCTCGCGTCCACCGGCGAAGGCGAACCGGGTTCCCATCGCCAGGTCCCGGCTCCACTGCCTGACGCTCATACGACGCGCTCCATGTCACGGGACTTGCCGTCCCGTACGACGATCTCGCGGTCGGAGTACGCGGCCACCCGCGCCTCGTGCGTGACGAGCACGACGGCCGTGCTGGCGGACCGGGCGGCGTCCGTGAGCAGTTCCATCACGCGCTCGCCGTTGAACGAGTCGAGCGCGCCGGTCGGCTCGTCGGCGAAGACCACCCGCGGGTTCGTCACCAGCGAGCGGGCGACGGCGACGCGCTGCCCCTGACCGCCGGAGACCTCGCCGGGCCGCTTCTTGCGGAGGTCGTCGACCTCCAGCCGTTCCATCCACGCCAGCGCGGTCCGCTCGGCCTCCTTGCGGGAGGTGCCGTTCAGCCGCAGCGGCAGCGCGACGTTCTCCACGCAGGTGAGTTCCGGCACGAGCTGCCCGAACTGGAACACGAACCCGAACTCCGAGCGTCGCAGCGCACTGCGCTCGGCGTCGCTCATCGCGGTCACCTCGCGCCCGTCGTACGTGATCGAGCCCGAGTCGGGCATGACGATCCCGGCGAGACAGTGCAGCAGCGTCGACTTGCCCGACCCGGACGGGCCCATCACGGCGACGACCTCGCCCGGGTGGATGGAGAACCCGGCGCCGTCGAGCGCGGTCGTCGGCCCGTACGCCTTGCGCAGGTCCCGGGCGGAGAGGAGCGAACCAGCGGGAATCGTCACCGGGTCACCGCCTCACGGAGCTTGTCCAGACGCGCCGCGGTCAGCTCCAGCCAGCGCAGGTCCGCCTCCAGGTGGAACAGCGCGTGGTCGCAGATGAGCTGGTCGGCCAGGTCGCCCTTGCGCTTGCGGTCGGTGAGGATCCGCATGCTGCGCAGGTGCTCCGAGCGCTGGGTGTCGAGGATGTCACCGGCGTCGCGGTGGGTGAGCAGTGCCAGGACGACCTTGGTGTAGAGGGTCGACTGGAGGTACGGCTCCGGTTTCTCGGGCGTGACGAGCCAGCGCGCGACGTCGGTGATGCCGGCCTCGGTGATCGCGTAGCGCTTGCGCTCGGGACCACCGCCCGCCTCGATGCCGTCGACCTCGACGAGCCCGTTCTTCAGCAGACGGGACATCGTCGAGTAGACCTGGCCGTAGTGGAGCGGCCGGTCGTGACCGAACTTCTCGTCGAAGGCCCGCTTCAGGTCGTAACCGTGGCGCGGGCCGGACTCCAGGAGTCCCAGGAGAGTGTGACCGATGGACATACACCGGACTGTACACGGGGTGTATACGCGGCATGTATACGCCGAGTGTGCAGGGCGTGGCGCGCGGTACGGCCGGGCAGGTCGGGGGCTGTTGTCACGGTTCCGCAACAGCCGATCGGCCGGTCAGCCGGTCTGCAGACCAGCCGTTCAGGCCGGCGGGGGCCCGGGGGCTCCGCCACCGGGCGGCCGGCCGCGTCGCGGCAGCGGGCCGGTCTCCCGCGGCAGCCTCCCCGCCTCCGCCAGCGCCTTGCGCAGCAGGAACTCGATCTGCGCGTTGGCCGACCGCAGCTCGTCCCCGGCCCACCGCGCGAGCGCCTCGTACACCGCCGGGTCCAGCCGCAGCAGCACCTGCTTGCGCTGCTGCTGCGGCCGGCGCTGCGGTCCCGGACCTTCGGACGGGGCGGTCACTGGTAGAGGGACCCGGTGTTGAGGACCGGCTGCGCGGAGCGGTCACCGCACAGCACGACCATGAGGTTGGAGACCATCGCCGCCTTCCGTTCGGAGTCCAGCTCCACGATGTCCCGCTCGGTGATCCGCGCGATCGCGGCCTCGACCATGCCCACGGCGCCGTCCACGATCTGCCGCCGCGCCGCGACCACCGCTCCGGCCTGCTGCCGCTGGAGCATCGCCGAGGCGATCTCGGGGGCGTAGGCGAGGTGCGTGAAGCGGGACTCGATGATCTGCACGCCGGCCGCCTCCACGCGCGCGTGCAGTTCGACGGCCAGCTTCTCGGTGATCTCCTCGGCGTTGCCGCGCAGCGAGAGGCCGTCCTCCTCGTGGGCGTCGTAGGGGTACTCGATGGCGATGTGCCGCACGGCCGCCTCGGTCTGGGTGGAGACGAACTCGATGTAGTCGTCCACCTCGAAGACGGCCTGGGCGGTGTCCTCGACGCGCCAGACGACGACCGCGGCGAGCTCGATCGGGTTGCCGTAGGCGTCGTTGACCTTCAGGACGGCGGTCTCGTGGTTGCGGACGCGCGTCGAGATCTTGGTGCGCGAGGTGAGGGGGTTCACCCAGCGCAGGCCGTCCCGCCGTATGGTGCCCCGGTACCGGCCGAAGAGCTGGACGACGCGGGCCTCGCCCGGCGCGACCATGTTCAGCCCGCACATGGCCAGGAAGGCCGCGAGCGCGATCAGGAGGCCGCCTGTGATCAGCGCGGCCTTGGCACCGGCCGCGTCCACCGCGGTGGCGGCCGCGATCAGCCCGGCGCCGGCCAGCAGTCCGAGCAGACCGAGCAGCAGGGCGAGTCCGCCGCCGATGCTCTGCGCGGTGAACTCCCGCACGCGTGGCGCCGGCATCTCGGGTACGTCGGCCGTGACCTGCGTGACCTGTGTGTCGTGTGCGGACATGGGTGGTCCCCCGTTCTTCTGTGAAGCCACTCCTGCATAGCTTCTGTCTAGCTAAGTGATATCACTTTACCGCAGTCTCGCAACCCTGCGCGTGTCTCGTACGTCGGTTCCGTTGGGATGGGTGCTGATTGTCACGTCCGCAAAGACCCGGATCGGCAGCCCTATCTCTTATCTCCCGGTGTTAACTTTCTGAGCTGACCTGAGCGGCGAACCTGTGTGGCATGTGAGCACACATGAACGAAGCGGAGCGGATCGGACCCATGGGACGAGCGGAAGAGAGACGCGCCCGACAGCGCGGTGGGCGCCGGGCGGCACCCAAGCGCCGCCGTTCATCGGAAGCGGCCGGGAAGAGCGGCATACGCAGGCTCTTCACCTGGAAGAAGATTCTCGGCACCTTCCTCGGCCTGTGCCTGCTGGGCATGGGCGCCTTCATCGTGCTGTACATGATGATCGACATCCCGAAGGGGAATGCCGACGCCAAGTTGCAGAGCAACGTCTACAAGTACAGCGACGGCTCGCTGCTGGCCCGCGCGGGTGAGCGCAATCGCGAGATCGTGGGCCTGGCCGAGGTGCCCAAGCCCGTCCAGAAGACCTTCGTCGCCGCCGAGAACAAGACCTTCTACAAGGACGCCGGCGTCGACCTGAAGGGCACGGCCCGCGGTCTGCTCAACACCGTCACCGGCAAGGGCGCGCAGGGCGGTTCCACGATCACGCAGCAGTACGTCAAGAACTACTACCTGACGCAGGAACAGACGGTCTCGCGCAAGCTGAAGGAACTGGTCATCTCACTGAAGCTGGACCGGGAGAAGTCCAAGGACTACATCCTCGCCGGCTACATCAACACCAGTTACTACGGCCGTGGCGCCTACGGCGTCCAGGCCGCCGCGCAGGCCTACTACCGCGTGGACGCCAAGGACCTGACAGTGGAGCAGGGGGCCTACCTCGCCGCGCTCCTCCAGGCACCGAACCAGTACGACTGGGCGATAGCCTCCGACACTGGCAGGAACCTGGTAAGAGCCCGATGGAACTACGTCCTGGACAACATGGTCCAGCAAGGCTGGCTCGGCAAGTCCGAGCGGGAGGCCATGAAGTTTCCGACCCCCGAGAAGCCGAAGGCCGACCCGAGTTTGGGGGGCCAGACCGGCTACCTGGTGAAGGCTGCCAACGCCGTCCTGGAGAAGCAGCTGGTCGCCGAGGGCACCGCCGAGGATGCGAAGCAGGCGGAAGCGCTGGTGGACCGGGGCGGCTGGACCGTCACGCTCAACATCGACAAGAAGAAGCAGGCGGCGCTGGAGAAGTCCGTCAAGCAGCAGTTGACCAGCAAGCTCGACCCCGAGAAGCGCAAGGTCGA
Organism: Streptomyces sp. NPDC057424; assembly: GCF_042803315.1. NCBI lineage: Bacteria > Bacillati > Actinomycetota > Actinomycetes > Kitasatosporales > Streptomycetaceae > Streptomyces > Streptomyces sp. NPDC057424. The sequence goes on along the minus strand of NZ_JBHVCP010000045.1, from coordinate 59,115 downwards.
CGGGGACGTCCAGGCCGGTGCCGTGTCCGTGAACCCGAAGACGGGCGCCGTGGTCGCGATGTACGGCGGCGTGGACTACTTCAAGCACTTCATGAACAACGCCACCCGCGCCGACTACCAGCCGGCCTCCACCTTCAAGCCGGTCATCCTGGCCGCGGCCCTGGAGGAGCAGGCGCAGACGCAGGACGGCAAGCCGATCACCGCGAGCACGGTCTACGACGGCACGAGTGAGCGCCCGGTCGTGGAGAACGGCACCAAGGTCGGTTTCGCCCCCGAGAACGAGGACGACCAGAACTACGGCCCGATCTCCGTCCAGACGGCGATGAACAAGTCCGTCAACTCCGTCTTCGCGCAGATGGGCGTCGACGTCGGCATGGCCAACGTGGTGGACGTCGCCGGCAAGCTCGGCATGGACACCAAGAACATGGAGGCCGTGCCCGCCCAGACCCTGGGCAGCATGGGCGCGAGCCCTCTGCAGATGGCCGGTGTCTACGCCACGCTCGACAACCACGGCAAGAAGGTCACCCCGGCCCTCGTGAAGTCGGCCGAGCACCTGAACCGGACGGTCACCATGCCCGACCCGGTCGGCGACCAGGTCATCAGCCGCGAGGCCGCCGACTCGGTCACCTCGGTGCTGACCGGCGTGGTCGACGACGGCACCGCCCAGGCCTCCGTACGGAACAACCCCCAGCGCGACGGCCAGCAGGTCGCGGGCAAGACGGGTACGTCCGACAACAACAAGTCGGCCTGGTTCACGGGCTACACACCGAACCTGGTCACCTCGGTCGGCCTGTTCGGCGAGGACGCCAAGACCCGCGCCCAGGTCCCGATGTACAAGGCGGCCGGCAAGCCGCGGCTCAACGGCGGCGATTTCCCGGCGCGGATCTGGGCGGCCTACACCTTCGGTGTGATGGGCGACGTCACCAAGTTCGACCTGGACACCCAGCAGGGCGCGGCCGTCCAGCCGACCCGGACGCCGACGCCCACGCAGGAGCCGACCGAGGAGCCCACGCAGGAGCCGACGACCGAGGAGCCGTCGTCCTCCCCGCCGCCGACGACCGAGGAGCCGTCGACGTCCCCGCCGCCGACTCCGACGACGACACCGCCCACCACCACCACCCCGCCCGCGTCTCCACAGACGACACCGCCGGGCGACGGCGGTGACCCGTTCGAGCCGGTCAATCCGGGCGACGACCAGTAGGAGCGCGAAAGGGCGCCCGGTGAACACCGGGCGCCCTTCGGCTTGTCCGCACGGCTCCGTCAGCCGCGGTTGAGCTCGAACCAGACCACCTTGCCCGTGCTGAGCCGGGTCGCGCCCCAGCGCCGGGCCATCCGGTTCACCAGGTACAGCCCCCGGCCGCCCTCGTCGGTGGCGCGTGCCTGGCGCAGCCGCGGCAGCTGCGGCACGTCGTCGCCGACCTCGCAGCGCAGCACGTCCGTGCGCAGCAGGCGCAGCGTCACCGGCCGCGAGGCGTACCGCACGGCGTTCGTCACGACCTCGCTGACCAGCAGCTCCACGGAGTCGCTGAGCTCCTCCAGGCCCCAGCGCTGGAGCGCGCGCCGGGCCAGCCGGCGGGCCCGGCCGGGGGCCGCGTCCTCCGGCTCCAGGAACCAGTACGCCACGTCGCTGGGCGCGATCCCGTCGAAGCGGGCGGCGAGCAGCGCGATGTCGTCGTCCCGGTCGCCCGGGCCGAGCATGTCGAGCACCTCGTCGCACAGCGCTTCCAGGGGCGGCGGGTGGTCCGGCCCGGTGAGCTGCGCGACCGCGGCGAGCTTCTCCCGCAGCTGCTCGATGCCGGTCCACACGTCGCGCAGGCGCGACTCGACCAGGCCGTCGGTGTAGAGCAGCAGGGTCGCACCGGCGGGCGCGTCCAGCTCCACGGCCTCGAAGTCCACGCCACCGACCCCGATGGGGGCACCGGCCGGGACGCGCAGCACCTCGGCGCGGCCGCCCAGGTGGAGCAGAACGGGCGGCGGGTGACCGGCGTTGGCGATGGTGATGCGGTGCGATACCGGGTCGTACACGGCGTAGAGGCAGGTCGCCATGCGGTCCACGCCGAGGCGCTGGGCCTGTTCGTCGAGGTGGTGCAGGACCTCCTGCGGCGGCAGGTCGAGGCCGGCGAGGGTCTGGGCCGTGGTGCGCAGCTGGCCCATGATGGCGGCCGACGTCATGGAGTGGCCCATGACGTCACCGACGACCAGGGCGACCCGGCTGCCGGGCAGCGGGATCGCGTCGTACCAGTCGCCGCCCACCCGGGCCGTCTCCGCGGCCGGCAGGTAGCGGGAGGCCAGCCGCACGCCCGTCGGGCGGGGCAGCGTCTCGGGCAGCATGGTGCGCTGCAGCTCGTCCGCGATGTAGGCCTCGCGGCCGTACAGCACCGCCTTGTCGATGCCGAGGGCGCTGTGCGTGGCCAGCTGGGCGGCCACCAGCAGGTCGTCCGGCTCGAACGCCATGCGCTCGGGCCGGCGCAGGAACAGCGCCGCACCGATGACCCGGCGCCGGCCGCGCAGCGGGGCGAGGATCGCACGCTGACCGTCCGGCACGGCGAACTCGCCGCCCTCACCGAGCAGTTCCGGCAGGGCGGCCCGGGCCGCCGGAGCGTCCGTGAACACCGGACGCACACCCCGCAGGACCTCGGCGAGCGCGCTGCCGGGCCGGACCTCGCACAGCTCGGCGCCGACCGTGTCCAGCTCGTTCGGCTCGGGCTGCGCGGCCGGCAGGAAGCCGTTCTCCGTGTCGCGCTCCGCCGGTATCCGGTCGGTGCGGCGCAGCCGCAGTACCAGCGGGCCGGTGGGCCGCTCGTCGCCGACGGGCAGCGGGTCGCGCAGATAGACCAGGATCGCGTCGGAGAAGGTGGGCACGGTGGCCCGGCACAGCCCCATCACGATCTCGTCGAGGTCGATGCCGCGGGCGATCCGCCGGGTGGCGGCCCCCACGAACCGGAGCCGGTCGCCGTCCCGCCGCATGGGCGTGGGCCGACCCGGCGGCAGGCTCTGGCCGCTGCGGCGCTCCTGCCCGTCGGCGTTCACCCCCGGCCGGTCCTGCTCGTCGGCAGGCTGGACCGGAATGCCCTCGGGGGCGGGGCGCGGCCGAGGGGTGTCGCGCTCGGCGGTCTGCTCGGCACCCGGTTGGGAGTGCTCGGAGGCGGGGTCGCTCACGTTGTCCTTGCCCTTGCCGAACGGCGTGGAGGTGCCCGGCTCCGACGTGCCCGGCGTGCTGTGTGCCGTCGTGACCGGAACGGTGACGTCGCCGCCGGGGCGGCCCTGTACCGGTAAGGTGCCGGCGCCGGGCGCACGCGCCGGTGCCGGGGTATGCGCGAACGCCCCGCGGGGATCCGCGGGGTCCACGCCCGTCTGGGGGCGTTCGAACGAGGTCGGCTGCTCCGTCACGCGTGTCGAATCCATCCGTCCGGGGCTGCGCGCCGCGCGCGCAGTTGGTCCCGCCGAAACTCCGATACCCGGAATACGTGCCCCAGGAACGGAATTCCCGCGTGGTCAGAGGTTGTTCCTGTGCCACCGGCGGACCGTCTGCGGCCCGCAGGGGCCGTCTGACGGCCCCTGGGGCCCGTGGCGCAGGCCCTTCCGGTGTTGCCCTCGTACCCCTCGCTCACGTCCTGCCGCCCCTCGGTGACGATCGGTCAAGCTCAGCGCGTGCTCCCGTAGTTGCCGCCGCGCGCCCTTGCGGAGGACGATCCTACGTTTCTTGCCCGGGGGCGCATCAAGGGTCTCATGAGGACACATGCGCGGGCGTACGATCCCAGTCCTCCGGCAGTGACGGTACCGCCCAGGACGGATCCGGGCGCCAGTGCTGCCAGCCTTCCGAGAACGGCGGCCCCCAGGCGCGGATCACCTCCACCGCGTCCCGCCCCGCCGCCCGTACCTTTTCCGCCTGCTGGTCGTCCATCAGCCCGTCCCGCCGGGCCTGGGCGAACTCGTCCTCGTCCCGCCAGTGCCAACTCCGGTCGGGATGGACGGAGATGTCCAGGTAGTGGTCGACGGAGTCGACGCCACCCGTCCAACGGACCAGCGGCTGCTCCAGGTTCACGTACCAGTTCTTGAACCGCCAGCCCGGCTCCCAGAACAGCCACACCGACCAGGGCTCGCCGGGCCGGGCCAGCTTCAGCACACCCGTGCCGAACCACCGGTCGCGCTGCACGGTCCGCGGCTTGGTGTAGCGCGACTCCAGCGGCTCCAGGTGCACGGGTGTGCCGTCGGCGAGCACGGGCTTCACACACTCGGTGCCGGGCGCCAGCCACACGGCGAGCAGGTCGGCGTCGTCCCGGACGACGGTGACGGGACGGGCGATGTGCACGTGCGTGCCGCCGTTCTCCCGGTACCGCCACAGGATCCGGCTCCCCGGAGCCCAGAAGCCTGCCGCACCACCCGTTTCCACGCGTCTCATCGCTCCACCGTCTGCCATGAACAGATATTAGGTGCCGCAGGCATACGACGCTGCGGCGCGTGTCACGGTTCACGCGCCGGGCACACGTAGGCGCCCCTTCGTCACGGGTGTGTCATCCGCAGGACATCGAGCGCCTCGTCGAGCTGCTCCGCGGTCAGGTCCCCGCGCTCCACGTACCCGCCGTCCAGCACGACCTGACGGATCGTCTTCCGCTCGGCCAGCGCCTTCTTGGCGACCTTCGCGGCCTCCTCGTATCCGATGTACTTGTTGAGCGGGGTGACGACGGAGGGGGAGGACTCGGCGTACTCCCGCGCCCGCTCCCGGTTCGCGGTGACGCCGTCGACGGTCCGGTCGGCGAGCAGCCGCGTCACGTTGGCGAGCAGCCGGACCGACTCCAGCACGTTCTTCGCGATGACGGGCAGCATCACGTTGAGCTCGAAGTTCCCGGCGGCGCCCGCGGTGGCGACGGTGGCGTCGTTGCCCACGACCTGGGCGGCGACCATCAGCACGGCCTCCGGGATGACGGGGTTCACCTTGCCCGGCATGATCGAGGAGCCGGGCTGGAGGTCGGGCAGGGCGATCTCGGCGAGGCCGGTGCGCGGCCCGGAGGACATCCAGCGCAGATCGTTGGCGATCTTCGTCAGCCCGACCGCGATGGTCCGCAGCTGCCCGCTGGTCTCGACGATGCCGTCCCGGGCGCCCTGCGCCTCGAAGTGGTTCCGGGCCTCGGTGAGCGGCAGCCCGGTGGTGCGGGCGACCTCCTCGATGACGGCGGCGGAGAAGCCGGGCGGGGTGTTGATGCCGGTGCCGACGGCCGTACCGCCGAGCGGCAGTTCGGCGAGCCGGGGGAGGGAGGCCTCCAGCCGCTCGATGCCGTACCGCACCTGGGCCGCGTACCCGCCGAACTCCTGGCCCAGCGTGACGGGCGTGGCGTCCATGAGGTGCGTCCGCCCGGACTTCACGACGTCGGTGAACTCCTCCGCCTTGCGCTCCAGGGAGGCGACGAGGTGTTCCAGGGCCGGGACGAGGTCGCGCGTCACGGCGGCGGTGGCGGCGATGTGGATCGAGGAGGGGAAGACGTCGTTGGACGACTGGGAGGCGTTGACGTGGTCGTTGGGGTGCACGGCGCTGCCCAGCCGCTCGCTCGCGAGCGTGGCGATGACCTCGTTGGTGTTCATGTTGGACGAGGTCCCGGACCCGGTCTGGAACACGTCGACCGGGAAGTGCGCGTCCCACTTCCCCTCGGCGACCTCCCCGGCCGCCTCCTGGATCGCCCCGGCGATGTCCTTGTCCAGGACCCCCAGCTCGGCGTTGACCTTGGCCGCAGCCCCCTTGATCCGGGCCAGCGCCTCGATGTGCGCACGCTCGATGCGCTGCCCGGAGACCGGGAAGTTCTCCACGGCCCGCTGGGTCTGCGCCCGCCACTTGGCGTGGGCGGGCACCCGCACCTCGCCCATGGAGTCGCGCTCGGTGCGGTACTCGGTCCTGCCCTGCTCGTCGGTCATCGACGATCACCTCCACGTGTCACAGCATCCGCGCCGCGACCACTGTTCCCCGTGAGGGCGAGTCGTCACCGCCGATATCGGGCGAGTCCGGGGTGGCGTACCGGAATGGACTCGGGTCTTCGCCTTCGACGATCGTCCGTGGGGCGTCAACCGCGGCCGCAGAGGCACCGCCAACACCTTGCCGCACTGAAATCGATCCGCGCCGCCCGACCCGACGGCACCCCGATCCGCATCATCCTGGACAGCCTCTCGCCCCCACCGGCGCCGACATCCGGCGCTGGGCGTGGAAGGACAAGGTCGAGCTGTGCTTCACACCGACCTACGCCTCCTGGGCCAACCCGGTCGAGGCCCACTTCGGCCCACGGCGGCAGTTCACCCTGGCCAACCCCCCACCACCGCGGCCACCCCGCGCAGCCCCGGGCGGCCGGCGGGTCTTGTGGTGGTGCCAGCGCCCTCCTACGGGTGGTAGAGCTCTCGGGCGCGGGCCAGATCGATAGGCCCGTCCTGGTGCAGATGCAGGAAGAAGCCCAGCTGCCACGCCTGCGCACTGCTGGCCTGGCGGTTGGTGGTGGTCACCCAGGGCGGGTAGACGCGGAAGGCTCGTTTCCCACCGGAACCGTTCGCTGACACGACACCGTGCCGGCGGAGCGCGTCCATGGGAAGGACGAACTGGCCGAAGTGGGAATGGTCGCGGGTGCTGATGACAAAGAGGTCGACGGGGTCCGTGGCGTCGAAGGGCTGGATGGGCCCGGCCGGGGACCTCTTCCAGACGGTCACGAATTGGCCGACCTTGGTAGGGGTCGTCTTGGCTGCGCGGAACCGGATGGAGAGGCCGTCAAGGGTGAACTCGTGGGCGGCATAAGCGGCACCCTCGGCTTCGGGTGCCGGCTGCGAGCAGGTGAACCCGCAGGGGTCATAGACGAGTGCCTTCGCCGCGATGAGATCTCCGTGGGCCGGGGCGGTGTTCCACCACGGTCTGGGATGGAGATCGGATGAGCACTCGCGGTTCCTCGTCATTCGTGCACCCTGTCACGGTTGCCGGGACGCAGTCGGCTCAAGTCGGTGCGGCCGCTGATCGAGTCGGTCAACGACACCCCAAGGGCCAGCTCGACCTGGAACAGCACGGCGGGCGAACCTTCGGAGGTGTCGCCGTGCGCGGCGCCCAACGCGTCCTCGCGATGGCCGCCGCGATCTGGCACTCCGCAGGACCCACCGGCCGGTCACACGATCACTGATCGCCTGCGACCACTGATCATTCGGAACAACCCGCCCAGGTCAGGCCAGGCCCGGACCCCGGACCGGGATCGACGTGAAGGTCGGCTGCGGCGCCGGGTCCTGGAAGAATTCGTTCGACTTGTTCACCTTGTGTGGCCCTCCGTACGATCGCCGCCGTGATCAAGCACCCGAGGGTCCTGGGCGCTGTCCGCCTGTCCATCCTCCTGTCCATCCTCAAGGACGACACCAACAGCCCCGAGAGGCAGCGGCAGGCCGTAGAGCACTGGACTGCTGGCCCCGCCGTGGACGGTCGCACAGCGGGCTGGGCGGAAGACCTGGATGTGTCCGGTGCGATGCACCCCTTCAAGCGACCTGGCCTCGGTCCTTGGTTCAACGAGCGGGCCGACGAGTGGGATGTGTTGGGCGTCTGGAAGCTCGACCGCCTCAGCAGGAAGGCGGGCCACTTCGCCGAGGTCTTCGAGTGGTGCCAGAAGCACGGGAAGTCCATCGTGTCCGTGCTCGTCGACCCAGACCGTGGGGCGGTTCGCCCCGTCCGTGTTCGGGTCCTTGGCGATGAACCGTAGCGACACAGCAGCCTCCCGGGCTACGCGGATTGCACGGACTTCTCCGCACGGACCCTCCCGACGCATGCGTGATCGCCTCAAGGGTGGCGGTATTGGCCAGAAGAAGCGACAAGAGCCCCCGGCGCCTGCCAGGGGCTCTCTACAGGGTGCCGCAGGGTCAGCCGAGGCCAGGACCCCGCACCGGGATGCTGGTGAACGTCGGCTGCTCCGGTTCCCGTGAAGTGAAGAAGTCGTTGCCCTTGTCGTCGACGACGATGAACGCCGGGAAGTCCTCGACCTCGATCTTCCAGACGGCCTCCATGCCGAGCTCCTCGTACTCGACGACCTCGACCTTCTTGATGCAGTCCTGGGCGAGGCGCGCGGCCGGGCCGCCGATGGAGCCGAGGTAGAAGCCGCCGTGCGTGGCGCAGGCGTCGGTGACCTGCTTGCTGCGGTTGCCCTTGGCCAGCATCACCCTCGAGCCGCCCGCCGCCTGGAACTGCTCCACGTAGGAGTCCATCCGGCCGGCCGTGGTCGGGCCGAAGGAGCCGGACGCGTAGCCCTCGGGCGTCTTGGCCGGACCGGCGTAGTACACCGGGTGGTCCTTGAGGTACTGCGGCATCTCCTCGCCCGCGTCCAGCCGCTCCTTGATCTTGGCGTGCGCGATGTCGCGGGCCACGACCAGGGGGCCGGTCAGGGACAGACGGGTCTTCACCGGGTACTTGGTGAGCTCGGCGAGGATCGTCTCCATCGGCTGGTTGAGGTCGATCTCGACGACGTCGGAGGCCTCGTCGAGGTGCTCGTCCGTCGTCTCCGGCAGGAAGCGCGCCGGGTCCGTCTCCAGCTGCTCCAGGAAGACGCCCTCCGCGGTGATCTTCGCGACGGCCTGGCGGTCGGCGGAGCAGGACACCGCGAGGGCGACCGGGCAGGACGCGCCGTGCCGCGGCAGACGCACCACGCGCACGTCGTGGCAGAAGTACTTGCCGCCGAACTGCGCGCCGATGCCGATCTTCTGCGTCAGCTCGAAGACCTTCTGCTCCAGCTCCTTGTCCCGGAAGCCGTGCCCGAGCTCGGAGCCCTCCGCCGGGATCTCGTCCAGGTAGTGCGCGGAGGCGTACTTCGCGGTCTTCAGCGCGTATTCGGCGCTCGTGCCGCCGACCACGATCGCCAGGTGGTAGGGCGGGCAGGCCGCGGTGCCCAGCGAACGGATCTTCTCCTCCAGGAACTTCATCATGGAGGCCTCGTTCAGGACGGCCTTCGTCTCCTGGTACAGGAACGACTTGTTGGCCGAGCCGCCGCCCTTCGCCATGAAGAGGAACTTGTAGGCGCCGCCGTCGGCGGCGTACAGCTCGATCTGCGCGGGGAGGTTGGAGCCGGTGTTCTTCTCCTCCCACATGGTGAGCGGAGCCATCTGCGAGTAGCGCAGGTTCAGGTTCTGGTACGCGTCGTGGATGCCGCGGCTCAGGGCCTCCTCGTCACGGCCCCGGGTGAGCACGTTCTGTCCGCGCTTGCCCATCACGATCGCCGTGCCCGTGTCCTGGCACATCGGCAGCACGCCGGCCGCCGCGATGTTCGCGTTCTTCAGCAGGTCCAGCGCCACGAACTTGTCGTTGCCCGACGCCTCGGGGTCGTCGATGATGCGGCGCAGCTGTGCGAGGTGGGCCGGGCGCAGGTAGTGCTGGATGTCGTGGACGGCCTCCTCGGCGAGCTTGCGCAGCGCCTCCGGCTCCACCCGGAGGAAGGTCCGCCCGTCCGGCCCCTCGACCGTGGAGACACCCTCGGAGGTCACCAGGCGGTACGGGGTGGTGTCCTCGCCCTGGGGGAGCAGATCGGTGTACGCGAACTCAGGCATCTCAGCCCATTCCTCACTCGGCAGACGGGCTCGCCTCCTTCGGCGAGCGCCCACCAGCGTAGAACCTGCCGCTGACGGCGAGCTTGTGAGGTAAGGCTCAGTTCGTCACAGTCGAAAGGGACGTGGGGGTGTCGCGATCTATCGTGAGTGGGTACGCTGCTGCCGTGGACCTTCAGAAGCAGACCACGCCCGCCGTCGCCGAGCTCCGTGCCTCCGACGCCGAGCGCGACCGCATCGCCGACATCCTGCACGACGCCCTGGCCGAGGGCCGTCTCACGGCGGACGAGCACGCCGAGCGGGTCGAGGGGGTGCTGCACGCCAAGACCGTAGGCGAGCTGGAGGTCTTCATACGGGACCTGCCGGCGGCCCACCGTCAGGGCCCCGCCCCGGCCCCGTACCGCCCCACGGCCGGCGCCATCCCGATCGATCCCGACGACAACGTGGTCGCGGTCTTCAGCGGCGCCGTCCGCAAGGGCCGCTGGCGCGCGGGCCGCCGTATCCACGCCTACGCGATCTTCGGCAGCGTCGAGATCGACCTCAGCGAGGCCCTCTTCGACCACCAGCAGGTCGTCGTCAAGTCGTTCGCGATCTTCGGCAGCGTCGACATCCGCGTCCCGGAGAACGTGTCGCTGCGCGGCATGGGCGGCGGCGTCCTCGGCAGCTTCGAGGTGGCCACCCTCGACTCGGGCGACCCGGAGGCCCCCATCGTCTACGTCGACGGCTGGGCCGTTCTGGGCAGTGTCGAGGCGCGGCCGAAGCGGGGCAAGGTCGTGGCGGACATCCTGGACCGGGTGCACCGCAAGGTCGACAGGAGTTTGCGCAGGCATCTGGGGCATTGACAGTCGCGAATCAACCGAAACCGGCGGTTCGGAACTCAGTGCATAGGCGCGCGTACAGCGGGTAGGCCTTGCTGCATCGTCTCTCGCTCGCGAAGCCGTCGTCAGGAGTAGACCGTGCTGCAACCGCCGCATTCGTCCCTGCAGGTCGCTGCCGTTCCGGCCCCGCGGGTGCCAGCGCGAGACAGGGACCAAGACGCCCCGTGGCACACCGAGGCGGTGTGCCGGCGCGACGAGGCCGGCCTGTTCTTCGCCCCCTCCAAGGAGCCGACCGCCGCGCGGCTGTCCCGGGAGGAGGCGGCGAAGCGGGTCTGCGCCCGCTGCCCGGTGATGGTCGAGTGCCGCGAGCACGCCCTGCTCCAGCCCGAGCCCTACGGCGTCTGGGGCGGGCTCACCGCCGCGGAGCGCCGTGTGGTCCTGGCCCGGCGCCGCCGCCGCGACATGGAGCTGAAGAAGGCGGCCCGCCCGGCGAACCGGATAGCGGCAGCGGGCTGACGGCCGAGCAGGACGAAAAGGGCGTCCCCACCGCACCGGGGACGCCCTCTCGTTGTGCCGGCCTTCTTCTCCCCGGGGCTACTTCCCCTTGTCGAAGTCGATCGCGCTGTAGGCCCGCAGCTTGCTCAAGCGGTGCTCGGAGTCGATCCGGCGGACCGTGCCCGACCGCGACCGCATCACGATCGAGTCGGTCGTGGCGGTCTCCGCCCGGTAGCGAACCCCCCGCAGCAGCTCCCCGTCGGTGATCCCGGTGGCCACGAAGAACACGTTCTCCCCGGTGACGAGGTCCTCGGTCGTCAGCACCCGGTCGAGATCATGCCCCGCGTCGATCGCCCGCTGCCGCTCCTCGTCGTCCTTGGGCCACAGCTTGCCCTGGATCGTGCCGCCCAGGCACTTCACCGCGCAGGCCGAGATGATGCCCTCCGGCGTACCGCCGATGCCGAGCAGCAGGTCGACGCCCGTGCCCTCGCGCAGCGCCAGGATCGAGCCGGCCACATCGCCGTCGGAGATCAGCCTGATGCGCGCCCCCGTGTCCCGGATCTCCTTGATGATGCCCTCGTGCCGCGGCCGGTCCAGGATCACCACCGTCACGTCCTCCGGCGCGGACCGCTTCGCCTTGGCGACCCGGCGGATGTTCACCGACACCGGCGCGTTGATGTCGACGAAGTCGGCCGCCTCCGGTCCCGTGACGAGCTTGTCCATGTAGAAGACGGCGGACGGGTCGAACATGGACCCGCGCTCTGCGGCGGCCAGCACCGCGATCGCGTTCGTCATGCCCTTCGCGGTCAGCGTGGTGCCGTCGATCGGGTCGACGGCGATGTCGCACTCGGGCCCGGTGCCGTCGCCCACGCGCTCCCCGTTGAACAGCATCGGGGCTTCGTCCTTCTCGCCCTCGCCGATGACGACGACGCCGTTCATCGAGACGGTGGAGACGAGAGTGCGCATGGCACGCACCGCGGCGCCGTCGGCGCCGTTCTTGTCACCCCGCCCGACCCAGCGGCCCGCGGCCATCGCCGCTGCCTCGGTGACCCGGACGAGTTCCAGGGCGAGGTTGCGGTCGGGGGCCTCGGAGGGCACATCGAGTTCGGACGGCAAGTGATGATGCTCGGTCATCGGAGCGCACCTTTCTGTACGACGACGGCCGGATGAGGGTGTTGTCGCCTGACTCTATCTCCGAGCCGCCAAAATGAGCAGGGGCCCCCACGGATGAGCGCAGCAGGGACCTGCGACGATAGGGGGCGTGGCAGGCGAGAACGGCAAGCAGAAGACGGCGCGGGACATGATCCTCTCCATGGGTGTCATCGGCCTCGTGGCGGGCTTCGTGTACCTCTTCATCCCGCACGACGACAGCCCGCCCGACATCAAGGCCGTCGAGTACCGGGTCGAGCTGCTCACGGCACGCCGCGCCGCCTCCTACCCCTTGGCCGCGCCCCAGGGTCTGCCCGACGCCTGGAAGGCCACCTCCGTCCGCTTCCAGGGTGACGAGTTCGACGCCTGGCACCTCGGCTTCCACGACCCCGAGGGGGAGTACGTGGCGGTGGAGCAGTCCACTCAGCGGCGCCCGGTCTTCCTCGACGAGGTGACGCTGGGCGCCCGGGAGACCGGGAAGACCGAGAAGATCGGCGGCGGTACCTGGACGCGCTACGAGGGCGGCCGGTACGACGCGCTGGTCCTCGAGGGCACCAAGGGCTCGACGACCGTCGTGACGGGAACCGCGTCGTTCGCACAGCTGGCGAAGATGGCCGGGGCGCTGCAGACGAAGTGAACGCGCACGAGGAAGGCCCCCGGTATCACGCCGGGGGCCTTCCTCATGTGCGTCCGAGGGGACGGTTCAGACGGTGGTGACGACCTGGTCGAACTCCAGGCGCGGGGAGCGCGGGTGCCAGGCGTCCGGGCCCGGACGGCCGATGTTGACGACCATCAGCGGGGTGTGGTCGTCGTCCAGGAACTCCTTGCGGACGCCCTCGAAATCGAAGCCGGTCATCGGGCCGGCGGCGAGACCGGCGGCGCGGACGCCGACGATGAAGTACGCGGCCTGCAGGGCGGCGTTCATCGCGGCGGAGCTCTCACGCGCGGGGCGCTCGGCGAAGAAGGCGTCCTTGGCCTGCGGGAAGGCCGGGAACAGGTGCGGCAGCTCCTCGTGGAACTCGTTGTCCGAGGAGAGGACCGCGACCAGCGGGGCGCTGGCGGTCTTGGCGCGGTTGCCTTCGCCCATGTGCGCGACCAGGCGCTCGCGGGCCTCCGGGGAGCGGACCAGGGTGATGCGCAGCGGGGTCTGGTTGAAGGCGGTCGGACCGTACTTGACCAGGTCGTAGATCGCCTGCACCTGCTCGTCGGTCACCGGCTCGTCGGTGAAGGCGTTGGCGGTACGGGCTTCACGGAACAGGAGGTCCTGGGCGGCGGGGTCAAGAACGAGGGACATGGATGCACTTTCTCGCGTCTGGTCGGGAAGATCGGCTGACGGTTCGACCGTACGCGAGCGAAGTTCAACGTTCAACCAATGTGAGGGTGTCGTGTGTCACCGCGAACCGAACGGCCCCGCCTACTCCACTACTCCGCGTCCCCGCTCTCCGCGGCCTCCTCCGCCAGCGCCGCGTCCAGCCGCGCCCGGGCCCCGTCCAGCCAGCGCCGGCACACCCTGGCCAGCTCCTCGCCCCGCTCCCAGAGCGCGAGGGACTCCTCCAGCGTCGTACCGCCCGCCTCCAGGCGCCGGACGACCTCGATCAGCTCGTCCCGCGCCTGCTCGTACCCGAGCGCCTCGCTCGTGCCCGGCGTCTCATCAACCTCGCTGGTCATCCACCCACCCTATGTGTCCACTCGTACGGAGAACTCACCCTCGGAGACCCGCGCGCGCAGGGCCTCGCCGGCCTCCACCTCGCCGGGGTCGCGGACCGCGTGACCGTCCGCCTTCTGCAGCACGGCGTACCCGCGCTTCAGGGTCGCGGCGGGGGAGAGGGCCACCACGCGCGCGTGCGTGTGCGTCAGCTCCGAGTCGGCGCGGTCGAGCTGGTGACGCAGACAGCGCCGGCCCCGGTCGAGCAGGTCCGCCACCTGGTCGGCGCGCACGTCGATCATCCGGTGCGGATCCTCTATCGACGGCCGCGCGAGCGCGTGCGCCAGCCCGCGCTCCTCCCGCTCCACCAGCGCCGCCACGCACCGCCGCGCCCGGTCCCGCAGCAGCCGCACCCGCTCGTACTCCTCGCCGACGTCCGGCACGACCTTCTTGGCGGCGTCGGTCGGGGTCGAGGCGCGCAGGTCGGCGACGTGGTCCAGCAGCGGATTGTCCGGTTCGTGCCCGATGGCGGACACCACGGGCGTACGGCACCGCGCGACCGTGCGGATCAGCTGCTCGTCGGAGAACGGCAGCAGGTCCTCCACGCTGCCGCCACCCCGGGCGACGATGATCACGTCGACGTCGTCCAGCGCGTCGAGCTCCTTCACGGCCTGCACGACCTGCGGCACGGCGTGCACGCCCTGCACGGCGACGTTGCGCACCTCGAAGCGGACGGCGGGCCAGCGGTGCCGGGCGTTCTCCAGGACGTCCCGCTCGGCGGCCGAGGCCCGTCCGCAGACCAGCCCGACCAGCTGCGGCAGGAACGGCAGCGGCTTCTTGCGCTCCGGCGCGAACAGGCCCTCCCGGGCGAGGGACTTCTTCAGCTGCTCCAGACGCGCGAGCAGTTCACCGACCCCGACGGGCCGTATCTCCGCGGCCCGCAGCGACAGCTGCCCCCGCGGGGCGTACCACTCGGGCTTCGCGAGGACGACGACCCGGGCGCCCTCGCTGACCACGTCCGCGACGTCGTCGAACACCTGCCGGTAGCAGGTGACGCTGACGGAGATGTCGTACGACGGGTCCCGCAGCGTCAGGAACACCACGCCCGCACCCGGCCGCCGCGACAACTGCGTGATCTGCCCCTCGACCCACACCGCCCCGAGCCGGTCGATCCAGCCCCCGATGAGCCGCGACACCTCACCGACGGGCAGCGGGGCTTCCGGAGTCGTGTTCACAGCCATGCCCGCGAGGGTAGTGGGCACCGCTGACAGCACCGCTCATCCGGTAGCGACGCGGCGACCCGCGGACCCGTCCAGGAGCCGCCGCGAGGCCGGCGCTCGCCCGCCCGGGGGACCACCCGCACCACCTGGGCGCAGCCGAACGCGGTGAACGCCATCGCGATCGTGGCGACGACGTACACCAGCGCGACCACGCCGTGCGACAGGGCGTCCGGCGTGCCGCACACGCCCGCCGGGGCCATCGGCGCGAGGAACAGCAGCCCGCGGACGACCGGATCACGGAAGCCGGGACTGCGCCGCAGCGCGTGCTCCCCTCGGCCGCAGGGACCGCCGTTCCGGTCTCGGACACCGCGCCTCCGCTCCGCCCACGTCCCTCGCATCTCACGTCGCGCCACGTCGGTCTTCCCGGGGACTTCACACCGTCGCGATCTTCGACCCGCCGGACGCGGCCTTACGATGGGACGCATGTCTGCTTCGCCTGGCCGCCGTGTCCTGCTCGCCGCCCCCCGTGGCTACTGCGCGGGTGTGGACCGCGCCGTGATCGCCGTCGAGAAAGCCCTGGAGCAGTACGGCGCTCCGGTGTACGTCCGGCACGAGATCGTCCACAACAAGTACGTCGTGCAGACCCTGGAGAAGAAGGGGGCGATCTTCGTCGAGCGGACGGAGGAGGTCCCCCCGGGCAACATCGTGATGTTCTCCGCGCACGGGGTCGCCCCCGTCGTCCACGAAGAGGCCGAGCGAGGCCGCCTCGCCACCATCGACGCCACCTGCCCCCTGGTCACCAAGGTCCACAAGGAAGCCGTCCGCTTCGCGGACGAGGACTACGACATCCTCCTGATCGGCCACGAGGGCCACGAGGAGGTCATCGGCACCTCCGGCGAGGCTCCCGACCACATCCAGCTCGTCGACGGACCGGGCGATGTGGCGAAGGTCGAGGTCCGTGACCCGTCCAAGGTCGTCTGGCTGTCCCAGACCACGCTGTCCGTCGACGAGACCATGGAGACCGTCGACGCCCTGAAGGACAAGTTCCCGCAGCTCATCTCCCCGCCCAGCGACGACATCTGCTACGCCACCCAGAACCGCCAGCTGGCCGTGAAGCAGATGGGCGCCGAGTCGGACCTGGTCATCGTGGTCGGCTCGCGCAACTCCTCCAACTCCAAGCGGCTCGTCGAGGTCGCCAAGCTCGCGGGTGCCCGCGAGGCGTACCTCGTGGACTTCGCCGACGAGATCGACGAGGCCTGGCTGGAGGGCGTGACCACGGTCGGCGTCACCTCGGGCGCCTCCGTCCCGGAGGTCCTGGTCGAGCAGGTCCTGGAATGGCTGTCCCGGCGCGGCTTCGAGGACGTCGAGATCGTCAAGGCGGCCGAGGAGTCCATCACGTTCTCCCTGCCCAAGGAGCTGCGCCGCGACCTGCGCGAGGAGGCCGCGGCCCTGGCCGCCGAGCGCGGCGGCGCCGGGACCGGTGAAAATTCCGCGGAGTGATCGGGGACAGGCCGGGCAGCCCCGCAGCCCGGCCTGTGACGGTCAGTCGTACGTCGTAACGTAGGGCCATGCAGATCTTCGGTGTGGACATCGGCGGATCCGGGATCAAGGGCGCCCCGGTGGACCTGGACAAGGGCGACCTGGCGCAGGAGCGCCACAAGGTCCTCACCCCGCAACCGGCCACGCCCGACGGGGTGGCCGACGCCGTCAAGCAGGTCGTCGACCACTTCGGCTGGAGGGGCCCGGTCGGGGTCACGTTCCCGGGCGTGGTCACCGACGGGGCCACGATCCGGACGGCGGCCAACGTCGACGACGGCTGGATCGACACCGACGCCCGCGCGCTGCTCGGCGAGCGGCTCGGCGGGCTGCCGGTGACGGTGGTCAACGACGCGGACGCGGCGGGTGTAGCCGAGATGCACTTCGGTGCCGGCCGCGACCGCCGGGGCACGGTGATCCTGCTGACGCTCGGCACCGGCATCGGCAGCGCGGTCTTCGTCGACGGCGTCCTCGTCCCCAACACCGAGCTGGGCCACCTGGAGCTCGACGGGCACGACGCCGAGAAGCGGGCCTCCAGCAGGGCCCGCGAGGACCACGACATGACGTGGGAGCACTGGGCCGCGCACCGCGTGCGCAAGTACCTCGCCCACGTCGAGATGCTGTTCTCGCCGGAGCTGTTCATCATCGGCGGCGGCGTCAGCCGCAAGTCCCACAAGTTCCTGCCCTACATCGACGGCATCAAGGCGGAGATCGTCCCGGCGCAGTTGCAGAACAACGCGGGGATCGTGGGCGCGGCGATGCGGGCGACCGAACGGTAGGACCGTTTCGTGGGGTGTGTCACACCGGCGGCCGGGCCCCGGCCGTGCGCCGCAGGTGTGACAGCCGGATCCGCCGGACGATCACGATCAGCCCGGCGACCAGAGTCCCTCCGTACAGCCAGCCGGCCTGCGTGGCGAGCGCCGTCACCAGGCCCATCAGCGTGCCGCCGGTCCCGCCCTCGCCGTCGGCCACCGGCAGCAGCCCCACGGCGAACGCGATCGGCACCACGATGGGCGCGGTCATCAGGTCCCCCCGGCGCACCCAGAGGGCGGTCAGCGCGCACACCGGCAGGAACAGCACGCCGTACGCCGTCAGGGACGCCCCGAACAGCGCCGAGCAGAGCGCGCCGAGCAGGAACATCACCACCGCGCAGAACAGCCCGCTGCCCAGGCCGGTGAGCCGGGGGTTGGGCAGTCCTCCCGCGGCGGGTGCCGCCGGGGGCGCAGGGCGTCGCACCGGCACCGGGCGGCGCCGCGGCCCGGGCGGCCGGGCCGCGCGCACAGGCTCGCCCCCCGCTCCCCGTCCCGCCTGGGACGGCACGGGTTGCCGGGTCGGCCTGGGCCGGTCCCGTCGCGGTCCGTACTGAGGAGATCGCGTCCTGTAGTGCTCCACCGCACCAACTTAGGTCGTTCTATATGTCGAATAGCCCTTCTGACACGCCGTGGAGCGCGGCTTGGCCAAGCGTTCGATACCTCGCCGGGGCGGTTCCGGACACGCCGTAGACTGGTGGATCGGCCGGTCCCCTGGCCTCCAGGCCCTCCACTCACGGGAAGTCGCAACGTGTCGCTCACGATCGGAATCGTCGGTCTGCCGAATGTCGGCAAGTCGACCCTGTTCAACGCCCTGACCAAGAACGACGTGCTGGCGGCCAACTACCCGTTCGCCACGATCGAGCCCAACGTGGGTGTCGTCGGCGTGCCCGACCCCCGCCTGACGAAACTGGCGGAGATCTTCTCCTCGCAGCGGGTCCTTCCGGCCACGGTCGACTTCGTCGACATCGCGGGCATCGTGCGCGGCGCCTCCGAGGGCGAGGGACTGGGCAACAAGTTCCTCGCGAACATCCGCGAGTCCGACGCGATCTGCCAGGTCATCCGCGCCTTCAAGGACGAGAACGTCGTGCACGTGGACGGCAAGGTCTCGCCCAAGGACGACATCGAGACGATCAACACCGAGCTGATCCTCGCGGACCTGCAGACCATCGAGAAGGTCCTCCCGCGCCTCCAGAAGGAGTCGCGCATCAAGAAGGACATCGCGCCGAAGGTCAAGGCCGTCGAGGAGGCCAAGGAGATCCTGGAGAAGGGCGACACGCTCTTCGTGCACGGCCTCGTCCAGGGCAGCGAGCGCGCGGAGCTCCTGCACGACCTGCACCTGCTCACCACCAAGCCGTTCCTCTACGTCTTCAACGTCGACGAGGACGAGCTGACCGACGAGGACTTCAAGAACGAGCAGCGGGCCCTGGTCGCTCCCGCCGAGGCGATCTTCCTCAACGCCAAGCTGGAGGCGGACCTCGCCGAGCTCGACGAGGACGAGGCGCTGGAGCTCCTCCAGTCCGTCGGCCAGGAGGAGCCGGGCCTGGCGACCCTGGCCCACGTCGGCTTCCGCACGCTGGGACTCCAGACGTACCTGACCGCCGGTCCCAAGGAATCCCGCGCCTGGACCATCAAGAAGGGCGCCACCGCCCCCGAGGCCGCCGGCGTCATCCACACCGACTTCCAGAAGGGCTTCATCAAGGCGGAGGTCATCTCCTTCGGCGACCTGGTGGAGACGGGCTCGGTGGCGGAGGCCCGCGCGAAGGGGAAGGCCCGTATGGAGGGCAAGGAGTACGTCATGCAGGACGGGGATGTGGTGGAGTTCCGCTTCAACGTCTGACGTCTCGTCAAGAACTGTGCCCCACCCGCTTGTTGGTGGGTCGGGCACTAGTTTCTGTCCACAGGTGGTACTCGCCCCGTCGTGAGGGGCAGCGGCAGGTCCGGTCGGCCGGGAGGTCGCGCGCAGGGAGCCTCTGACCTGCGGCAGCGCAGGCAGTGGTCGTTGACCACGCCAGGGCTGTCGAGGCGGTGCGGGCGGCGCTGAAGCCGATCCACGAGGCAGCCGTCACGCGGGAGCTCGACGCCACCCCCGACCGTCCGGCGGTAGTAACGCGCATGTTACTAACAACATTGTTAGTGTCGTGGGCGGAGGTCGGCAGACGTGGTGGATTTTGTAGGCCGTCGGCAGGAGCTGGCGACGCTGGAGCGAGAGCTGCAGAAGGTGGCGGCAGGGGGCGGCGGGGAGCGGCCCGGCCGGTGCGTGATGTTGCGTGGGCGGCGCCGGGTGGGCAAGTCGCGGCTGGTCGAGCGGTTCGCGGAGCGCTCCGGAGCCCCGTTCTTGTTCTACGCGGCGACCGGCGCGTCCCCCAGGGATGATCTGGCACGGCTGGCCCGGGACGCCCAGGTGTCGACGCTGCCGTTGGCGCAGCTGGTGGCCGCCGCGCGGCCGGAGAGCTGGGATGCCGCGTTCGATGTGCTGGCCGCGGCACTGCCCTCCGACCGGGCGAGCGTGCTGGTCATCGACGAGGTGCCGTACCTGATGGACGCCGATGGCGCCTTCGAGGGGATGCTGCAACGGGCCTGGGACCGGGTGCTGGAGAGCAAGCCGGTGCTGCTGGTTCTCATCGGCTCCGACCTGTCGATGATGGAGGCACTGAACAGCTACGGGCGCCCCTTCCACCAGCGTGGCCGGGAGATGGTGCTCGGGCCGCTGAACCCGGCCGAGGTCGGGCGGATGCTCGGGCTGGAAGCGGCGGAGGCCTTCGACGCCGCGCTGGTCACCGGCGGGCTGCCGCTGATCTGCGCGGAGTGGCCTCGAGGTGCGGGGCTGTGGGATTTCCTCGGCGAGGCGCTGGGCGACCCGGTCTCGGCCCTGCTGGTGTCGGCCGAGCGCTCGCTGGCCGCCGAATTCCCCCCGCAGGCTCAGGCGCGAACGGTGCTGGCGGCCATCGGCAGTGGCGAGCGGACCTTCACCAACATCGCCCGTGCGGCCGGCGGGATCGGGGCCACGCCGCTGCAGCGA
The DNA here is from genome assembly GCF_042803315.1 of Streptomyces sp. NPDC057424. NCBI lineage: Bacteria > Bacillati > Actinomycetota > Actinomycetes > Kitasatosporales > Streptomycetaceae > Streptomyces > Streptomyces sp. NPDC057424. Next base: position 38,887 of record NZ_JBHVCP010000045.1, on the reverse strand, counting down.
GCACTGGAGCTGCTCACGGACAAGCGGATCGTCGCCGCGGAGCTGCCCGTGTCGCTGCGTCCGTCGAAGGACCGCCGCTACCGGGTGGCGGATCCCTACCTGCGGTTCTGGCTGCACCTGCTCGGCCCGTCCATGGAGGAGATCGAGCGGGGGCGCGGCGATCTGACCCTGGCGCGGATCCGGGAGAGCTGGACCAGCTGGCGCGGCCGGGCGATCGAGCCGCTCGTCCGCGAGGCGCTCGCCCGGATGCTGCCCGACGACCGGCTCCCCGCCGCGCCCGCGATCGGCGGCTACTGGACCCGTACCAACGACGTCGAGATCGACATCGTCGGGGCGGACCGCGCCCCCATCGCCAAGGAGCTGCTCTTCGTCGGCTCCATCAAGTGGCTGGAGCAGTCGCCCTTCGACCGGCACGACCTGGCGGCCCTCCATCGACACCGGGCCGCCCTCACCGGCGAACCCGTTCCAGTCGCGGCGGTCTCGCGCAGCGGTGTCGACTGTCGGGGGCTCGATGCCGCCTACGGCCCCGGCGATCTGCTGACGGCATGGCCGCTGTGAGCGGCGCGTACCCGGTTCGGCGTGTACCCGGACGACCCACCGGGTGTCCGGCTCTCAGGAACCGGGCCCCGAGTCGTGCCACGGGTAGTCCCGCGGCGGTGGTGTGCCCGTCTCGCGGGAGACCTCTCGGGTGATGCGGCGCCAGACGTGCTCCGGGGGTGGGGTCGGCAGGTCCAGAGCCACCGCGGTGCGCGCGGCCGTCACCAGCCGGGTCAGCACGTGGAGTTCGTCGCGGCAGTGGTCGCACCGCTCGACGTGACGCAGCGCCTCGGCGTCGTCGTCGCCCGGCGCCGCGTTCCCCAGGGCCAGTTCCACCAGGTGCGCGGACTCCACGTGTGTCACTGCGCCCTCCCGGACTCCAGGGGCTCCGCCGTGACGACGAGGTTGGACACGTAGCCTCCTCGCTCGGGGACGTACGGAGGCGCACAGGTGATGAGGGTGAGGACGGGGGCGCCGGTCCGGCGGAACGCCGAGGGCGGCAGGTCGTCCTTCGCCACGGTGACCCGCGAGACGACGCGGTAGTTCACCGGCTCGCCCCCCGCTCGGCGCACCTCGACCCGGTCTCCGCGCCGCACGTCGTACAGCGCCAGGAACTCGCCGAGGTCACCGGTCTCGGAGTCGACGTGCCCGACCAGCACGGCCGAGCCCCGGGCACTGCCCGGCGCGGGGCCGTAGCGGTACCAGCCGGCCACGGAAGGGTCGTCGGGGACGGCCATGTCCCCTCGGTCCGTCACGCCCACCGGGCTGACCCGGGCGTCGAGGTCCGCGCGGGGCACGAGCACGCGCCGGGGCGGTGGATCCTGCGCCGTGCCGGGGGCGGTCCGCGGGGCCGCCGCCGTGCCGGGGGCTGTTCCCGGGGCCGCGGCGTCCCCGCGTTCCGACGGCGCTGCCACGAAGTCCGGCGGAGGCGCGGCCGGGTCCGACGGCGTGGCAGGAAAACCGAGGACGGCTGCCAGAACGGCAGCCGCCACAATCGGTCCCGTCAGCCGTCGTGTGCCGTCAGCCACGCCGGCGGGCGACCCGGCGGGCCATCAGCACGCCCGCCACCGCGACCGCTCCGGCCCCGGCGGCCCAGGCCGGCCCCAGGTCGGTGGAGTTCGCCTCGACGGCGGCGCCACTGCCGCCCGCGGGGACGCCGCGGGGCGACGACGCCATGCCGCTGAACGTCTGGGTCGCCAGCGCGAGGTTCTTGTCCTCGGCGCTGCCCCAGGCGTAGACGACATTGCTGGTGCCTTCGCCGAGCTTCAGGTCGGCCGGGCCGATGGCCACGGTGTCCGTACCGGCGAGCACCACATCGGTGTTGATCGTGCCCGCGTCGACCTCGGCGGTGTCCTCCTTCGGGTTGGTCAGGTCGCTGAAGACCGGCTGCCCGCCGGCCCGGACGTCGACGGCGGGTGCGGCCGCGACATGACGGACCGTCAGGCGGCTCTTGCCGGCATCGACCTGGGAGACGTCGTTGGTGAACGCCGTCAACTCCGGCTTGCCGTCTGCGGTGAGGTGGGCGGCGACCGTGGCGTTCGCGCCCTCGGGCACCTCGATCTTCTTCTCCAGGGCCGGAGTTCCGTCAGGACCCTGGCCTGCTTCGAAGATCTGGATCTCGTAGGTCCCGGCATCGAGGGACTGGGGGTCCGTCACCGTGCCGGGCTTGAAGTCGCCGATCAGTTCGTCGCCGTTGGCGTACACGTCCACGGTCATACCGGGGATGCCGTGGAAGACGGACACCATGGCCTTGTCCTGCTGGCCGGCCAGGGCGGGCGCGGAGATGCCGAGGGCCAGAGCGCAGGCACCGGCCGAGGCGGCGATGGCGAGGCGGGTGTGAGAGGTCATGGGAATCATTCCTTCGAACGGAGTCTCCGTACGGTGCGGAGTCTCGTTCCTGTTTCAGGTCCAGGGGCCGTCGTGGATGCGCGCACGGCGTCATCGCTACAGATCCGGGTCGTGGACCGGGGGCTGCTCGATCGCCAGGCGCAGCCGGTGCAGGCCGCGGCGGGCGTGGCTCTTGACGGTCCCCAGGGGCATGCCGGTGCGTTCCGCGATCTGCGCCTGGGTCAGGTCCTCGTAGAAGGCCATGCACAGCACCTCCCGCTGGTGGCGCGGCAGCCGTGCCAGGGCGTCGATGAGCAGCACCCGGTCCAGGACGCGCTCCGGTGCAGCCTCGTCGGGCCCGGTGGTGTCCGCGTCGCGGCCGGCCGAGTCGATGAGTGTCAGGCGCCTCGTCCTGGCCGCCAGCGCGTCGACGATCTTGCGCCGTGTGATGCCGACCAGCCAGGCGCCGAGCGGACCCCGCTCGGGGCGGAATCCGGCCCGGCCGTGCCAGGCGCCGAGGAAGACCTGCTGGGTCACGTCCTCCGCCTCGTAGGTGTCACCGAGCAGTCGGGTGGCCATGGTGTGGACGAGCGAGCCCCAGCGCCGGTAGATCGCGGCGAACGCCTCCTCGTCGGCGGCGACGAGGCCACGGGCCAGCTCCTCCTCGTACCGCGTTTCCTCCGCGGGTGCGGCGGGTGCGGTGAGTCGCGTGTTCGTGATCATGGCCTGGTTCCTCCTGCAGTGCGTCGTGCGGGGACGGAAGGCCGTCTGCCGAACCGCACCGGTCGCGCTGTGCCGAGCCGCGACCATGCGCTTGAAGCCAGTGTTCGGCGCACAAACGACGCGTCTCAACATGCGTCGTTTGTGCGTCGTACAGTCGGGGGTATGGGAGTACACGAACGGGACAGCGAGGACCGCGGAGGCGAGAGCGCGCCGCTCGGTGGCGGGCTGACCACCGGAGAGGTGGCCAGACGGCTCGGGGTCGCGCCCACCACGGTCCGCACCTGGGACCGGCGCTACGGCCTCGGACCCGACGCACACACCGGCGGCCGGCACCGGCGGTGGACCCCCGTGGACGTGGCCCGGCTGGAGCGGATGTGTGCCCTGACGGCGACCGGGATACCCCCCGCCGAGGCGGCGCGCACCGTACTCGGCGAAGCGACGCCGAAGGCGGCCCCGGCCGGGGCCGCCCCGGCCCCCTCAGCGGCACCCCCGGAGGCGGTCCCGGACGCGTTCCGGGGCCGGAGGGCCGCCGCCGGGCCACCGCGGCCGTCCCTCCCTGCCCGCAGCCGGGCGGGCAGCGGCCTGCGCCTCGGTGACGTGCGTCAGGAATGCAAGGGCATCGCCCGTGCCGCCCTGCGCCTCGACGCCGCAGCGCTGGACGAACTGCTCGAGGCCGCGATCGACGAGCACGGGCTGGTCGCCGCCTGGACCGAGGTGATCATGCCGACCCTCCAGGCGGTCGGCCGCAAATGGGAGAGCTCGGGTGAGAAGTACGTCGAGGTCGAGCACTTCCTGTCCTGGCACGTCTCCGGCGCGCTGCGGCGCGGCGCCCCGCCCGCGGCGGCCGACGGCCCGGGCGCGACCACCGTGCTCGCCTGTGTGCCCGGGGAGAACCACACGCTGCCCCTGGAGGTGCTGGCCGCCGCGCTGGCCGAACGCGGTCTGCCGGTGCGGATGTTCGGCGGTGCCCTGCCCGTGGAATCCCTCGTCACGGCCGTCCGCAGGACCGGGCCGGCGGCGGTGGCGCTGTGGGCACAGTCCCGGACGACCGCCAGCCGGCCGCTGGCCCAGCACGTGGCGGCGATGGAATGGGGCGTGCGGGGCGCCCGCCGCAAGCCGGTCGTCCTGACGATCGGGCCCGGCTGGACCGGCCGGACCGTCACCGGCCTGCCGCGGCCGACAGGGCTGGCCGAGGCCGTCGCGCTGCTGGAGACGGTCGTGTCGCGGTGACTCCGGCCGGCTGCATCCGATCATGGCAGTCGGCCCGAAGCGGTGAGCGGACAGAACACAGTCGACCGGGTGGCCGGGAGCGGAGTGCGGAGATGAGCGGCGCGTGGTGAGCCCGGGGCCCGTCGGCACGTCGGACGTGGTGGTCCTCGGGGGTGGCGCCGCAGGCCTCAGTCTCGCGCACCGGCTGGTCGAGACCGGCGTCGCGACCGTGACCGTGGTGGAGCCGCCGGACGGCCCCGCGCGTCCGGCGGAGCGGACCTGGTGCTACTGGGACCAGGGCGACGGCGACTTCGACGAAGCGGTCACCGCCACCTGGCCCCTGCTGCGGGTGCACGGACCCGACGGCAGCCCGCTCACCGTCGATCCGGCCCCCTCCCGCTACCGCATGGTGCGTTCCGCCGTGTTCGAACGGCTGGTGCACGCGCGGCTGGCGCGTGCACCCGGCGGGCGGCTGCTGCGCGCGACGGCGGACACGGTGCGCGACGTACCGGGAGGCGCGGAGGTCCGCTGCACGGCCCCCGGAGGCCGGACGCTGACGCTGCGCTCCCGGTACGTGTTCGACTCCCGGCCTTTGCACGCCCTGCCACCGGCCCGGACGCAGCTGCTGCAGCACTTCCGCGGCTGGTTCGTGCACACCCGCACCGGCCGGTTCGACCCGGCGGTCGCCGACCTCATGGACTTCCGCGTGCCCCAGCCGCCGCACGGGCTCGCCTTCGGGTACGTCCTTCCGCTGGCCCAGGACCGGGCGCTCGTCGAGTACACCGAGTTCTCCCGTGCCCCGCTGACCACCGCGGCGTACGAGGCGGCGCTCGGTCACTACGCCCGCGAGGTGCTGCGCCTGGGCGAGTTCAGGGTGGAGACGGCCGAGCAGGGCGCCATCCCCATGACCGACGCCCGCTTCCCCCGGCGGGCCGGGGCGGCCGTCTTCCGCATCGGGACGGCGGGCGGTGCGACCCGCCCCGCCACCGGCTACACCTTCGCGGCGGTACAACGGCACAGCCGGGCCATCGCCGCCGCCCTGCGGGACGGCCGTGCCAACGCGCCCGCACCGCACGGGAGGCGGGCGCTCGCCATGGACGCGGTACTGCTGCGGGCCCTGGACACCGGGCGGATCGACGGCCCCGCGTTCTTCACCGGCCTGTTCCGCCGCACGCCCACGCACCGCTTGCTGCGCTTCCTCGACGGTGCCACCTCGGTCCGTGAGGAGTGGGGCATCGGCCTGCGCACCCCGGTGGGCCCGATGCTCCGCACCGCGCTCGAAGTGCCCTTCCTGCCCCGCCGCGCCCACCCCGCCCCAGGAACCGGAGAGAGCCCCCGATGACGCTGCTGCGCGACCACGACCTGGCACACGCCTTCGACCACGCGTCCCGCACCTACGACCGCCTCGCCGGCCTCAACCCGGGCTACCGCGCCGACCTGCGGCGCTCGGCCCGCCGGCTCGGGCTCCCCGGCGACGGGGCCGGTCTGCACGTGCTCGACCTCGGCTGCGGCACCGGCGCCTCCACCCGGGCCCTGCTGCGCACCGCGCCCCGTGCCCGGATCACCGCGGTGGACGCCTCCGCCGGCATGCTGCGCCAGGCGCTGGCCAAGCCGTGGCCCGACGGCGTGCGCTTCCTGCACCTGAGCGCGGAGGAACTCGGCGCGTCCGGCGAAGGGCCCTTCGACGCGGTCTTCGCCGCCTACCTCTTCCGCAACGTCTCCGACCCGGACGGCGTCCTTCGCGCCGTGCGGACCCTGCTGCGGCCGGGCGGGCGGCTCGCCGTCCACGAGTACAGCCTCGGCGGCTCGCCGGCGCACCGGGCGCTGTGGACGGCCGTCTGCCGGGGCGTGATCATCCCGGCGGGGACGCTCACCGGTGACCGTTCCCTGTACCGGCACCTGTGGCACAGCGTCCTCGACTTCGACACCGCGTCCGCCTTCACCGGGCGGCTGGCACGAGCCGGGTTCACGGGTGCGCGCGCCCTGCCCCTCGCCGGATGGCAGACCGGCATCACCCACACCTTCGTCGCCCGCAACGGCACCGCCGCGGCAGGGGAGACCACCCTCGCCCGCAACGGCATGGCCGCGGCAGGCGAGGCCACCCGATGAGCCGTCCGGCGAGCACCCGCCCGGCCGCCCGCCGCGGCCGGGACCGCAAGGCCGAAGTCCTGATGCCCGCGCCCGGCCGGGACCGGTTCGCGCCCGGGGACGCGCCCTCTGTCGCCGTGGTGGGCGGCGGGATCGCCGGCCTCGCCGCGGCCACCGGCCTGGCCGAACGCGGCGCGCGGGTGACCCTCTATGAGCGGGAGGAGTCCCTGGGCGGCCGCCTCGCCGGCCACCGCACCCGGCTGGCCGACGGCTCCGAGGCGACCATGAGCCGCGGCTTCCACGCCTTCTTCCGCCAGTACTACAACCTGCGCGGCCTGCTCCGGCGCACCGACCCCGCCCTCGCCCGCCTCACCCCGCTGCCCGACTACCCCCTGCGGCACAGCGGCGGACTGACCGACAGCTTCGCCCGCGTCCCGCGCACCCCACCCCTCAGCGCCCTCGGGTTCGTCGCCCTCAGCCCCACCTTCGGCTGGCGCGACCTCACCGCCCTGGACGCCCGGGCGGCCCTGCCGCTGATGGACGTGCGCGTACCCGACGTATACGCACGCTTCGACCAGGTCGGCGCGACCGCCTTCCTGGAACGCGTCCGCTTCCCCGAGGCGGCGCACCACCTGGCGTTCGAGGTGTTCTCCCGCAGCTTCTTCGCCGACCCGCGCGAACTGTCCGCCGCCGAACTGCTGCTGATGTTCCACATCTACTTCCTCGGCTCCTCGGAGGGGCTGCTCTTCGACGTGCCCGGCGAGCCCTTCCCCCAGGCCCTGTGGGAGCCGCTCGCCGACTACCTCCAGCGCCTCGGCACGAGCATCCGCACCGGCACCCCCGTCCACGGCGTGGAGCCCGCCGGCACCGGAGGAGCCGAGGTGCGCACCGGCACCGGCACCGACCGGTACGACGCCCTGGTGCTCGCCCTCGACACCGGGGGGCTGCGCCATGTCGTCGCCGCCTCGCCGGGCCTGGGCACCGCCCCCTGGCGCGAGGACATCGCCGCCCTGCGCACCGCGCCGCCGTTCCTCGTCTCGCGGCTCTGGCTCGACCGGCCGGTCCGCGCCGACCGTCCCGGCTTCCTCGGCACCAGCGGCTACGACGGCCTGGACAACATCAGCGTCCTGGAACGCTACGAGGGCGAGGCCGCCCGCTGGGCCGCGAAGCGCACGGGTTCCGTGGTGGAACTGCACGCCTACGCCGTCGCCCCCGGCGCGGACCGGGAAGCGGTGCAGGACACGCTGCTCGGGCAGTTGCGGCGGGTGTACCCGGAGACCCGTCAGGCGCGTGTCGTCGACGCGCGGCACGAGTGGCGCTCGGACTGCCCGCTCTTCCCGGTCGGCACCCATCACCGGCGCCCCACCGTGCGGACCCCGCACCCGTGGTTGGCGCTGGCCGGCGACGGACTCCGCTGCGACCTGCCCGTGGCCCTGATGGAACGGGCCGCCACCACCGGCTTCCTGGCGGCCAACGCCCTGCTCGCCGGGTGGGGCGTCCGCGGCCAGGTGCTGTGGACCGTCCCCCGGGCGGGCCGCTCCCCGGTGCTGCGGGCACTCGGCGCGCTCGCGGAACGTCCGGCGCGCCGGTGACACCCGTCCGCCGGACGCGTCCGGGACGACCCGCACAGGCCCGTCCGGCGGGTCACCTCACCCGGGGAACCGTCCGGTGCTGCGCAACGCCCAGCGCCGCTCCGCGTAGGCCAGGTCGTCACGCCACAGGCGCCCGGCCGTGCCCCGCATCAGGGGGCGCAGCACGGGGGCGGCGGCCCGCGCCAGGGCGAAGCCGCGCCGGTCCGAGGCGGCGACGACCGCCTCGATCACGGCCGTACGCGGCCGCGCCGCATCCGCGGCGGTCAGCGGCGTGGCATGGGTCTCCACCACGGATGTGGCGCCCTCGCCCTCGGTGATGCGCATGACGACGGTGCGCGGCTCCGGCGCGGTGAACTCGGCGCGTACGGGCACCACCAGACGGCCCGCCACCCGGAAGGAGACGTCGACGACGAAGGCGTCGTCCGCGTCACCCTCCTCGTCGCCCTGCGGTTCCCGGGCGACCGTCAGATCGACGAAGGAGTACGGGTGGAACCAGGACCCGTGCCACGGGTCGAGCCGGTTGGCCACCACGTCCTGCGGTTCGCACCGCCCGACCGCCGTGAACACGGCGTCTACCCCGCGGCCCGGTGCGGGACGCGCCGGTACCACGGGCCGCTCCGAGGGCTCTTCACCGCCGACCGCGTCGAGCCGTACCCACACCAGCACCCCGTCGTCGTGGACGGGATACGGCTGCCAGCCGGCGACCGCGGAGCCGTCCAGGGCCAGTCCGTGCCAGTGGCACATCAGCGTGCCGCACACCACCCGGCTGTCCCGCAGCGGTGCTCCGAGGTGCGGGCAGGCGCCGGGGCCAGCCCGCAGGTCACCCGACCGCGAGCGCCACAGCACCACCTCGACGCCGCCGACGGTCCTGCCGTAGGGGCTGCCGGGGCGCACGTCCCGGGAGGCACCGGCCACGAACCAGTTGCCGGAGGGCCGGGCGGACGCCCGTTTCAGTGTGTCGGCGATCAGCGCCGGGCGGGCCGCGCGCCAGGTCGGCGTCTGCTCCGCCCAGCCGGGGCCGCGGCGCCGCCGCAGCGGTGAGGTCCAGCGTGCCTTGTCCGCCCCGTCAGCCACGACCCGGTCCCTTCCGTTCCAGCGCGGCGGCGTGCTCCGCCGCGGGCGCCGCGCGCCACCGGGCGGCGGCCACCTTCAGGACACCGGCCGCCGCGGTGGCCGCCCGCCGGCGGCGGGGTACCACCGCACGGCGGTGCAGCACGGTGTAGTCGTGCCGCGCGATCGCGTCGAGGATGCCGCCGTACAGCGTGAACGCGGTGCGGATGCACGGGCGCACCCGCGGGTCGAGCATCGCGATGCCCGGTTCCGCCGTCCGGTACACGTCCCTGGTCAGGGCCTCGGCCGCGACGAGTGCCGCCCGGATGCGCGGGTCGCGGCGGCCGCTTCGCCGGCTCCACTCCAGAAGCGGCCGGTCCACGCCGTGGGCGGCCAGCAGGTCGGCCGGCAGGTAGACGCGACCGCGGTCCAGGTCCTCGCCCACGTCCCGCAGGAAGTTGGTCAGCTGGAACGCCACCCCGAGGGCCGCCGCGTGCGGTGCCGCCTCCTCGCGCGGGACGACCGTGCCGAGCACGGGCAGCATCTGCAGGCCGATCACCGCGGCCGAGCCGTGCATGTAGGCCCGCAGGTCGGCGTAGGTCGGGTAGTCCGTGACGGTCAGGTCGGCGCGCATCGAGGCGAGGAAGTCGGCGAACAGGGCCACGTCGATGCCGTACCGGCCGGCGGTGTCGGCCACGGCCCGGACCACCGGTTCGGCCCCGCCACCGGCCCGCAGCGCGTGGGCGAGATCGCCCTCCAGCCTCTTCAGCCGCAGGTCGCGCTCGTCGGGCGTCATACGCCGGTCCAGGTCGTCGACGATGTCGTCGGCCCAGCGGGCGAAGCCGTACAGCGCGTGCACCGCGGAACGGCGTTCCAGCGGCAGCAGGCGCGTGGCCAGGAAGTAGGTGCGGCCGTGCCGGGCGTTGAGCTGCCGGCACCGGCCGTAGTCGGTGCGCAGGCCGGGGTCGGTGATCCCGGCGGCGTCCAGTTCACGACGGGTCATGGGCACCTGCTCCGCTCGGGGTGGACGGGCGGCGGCCCGGGAACCGGCCCGCCGGGGCCACTCGGGTGCGGCCCCCGGTGACGCGGGCGGCGGCGAGTTTCCCGCTGATGAGCACGGTCGGTACGCCGACTCCGGGGGTGGTCCCGCAGCCGGCCAGCACCACGTTGTCCAGCCCGCGCACGAGGTTGCGCGGACGGAAGGGCCCGGTCTGGGCGAAGGTGTGGGAGACGGAGAAGGGACTGCCCGCCGCGTGGCCCTGGGCCGTCCAGTCGAGCGGGGTCACCAGCAGTTCCTCCTCGACACTGTCCGCGAATCCGTCGAGGCCGCGGCGTTCCAGCTCGGCGACCAGGCTGTCGCGGTAGCGCGGGCCCAGATCCCGCCAGGCGGCGGCGGAGGGGCCGACGGCGGTGTTGGGGCAGGGAGCCAGGACGTAGTGCAGGTGGCGGCCCGGCGGCGCGAGCGAGGCGTCGTGCGTGGTCGGGCGGGTGATCAGCAGGGACGGGTCGCTCATCAGCGTTCCCGAACGGGTCAGTTCGTCGAACGTGCGCTCCCACGCGGCGCCGAAGGACAGCGTGTGGTGGGCGAGATGGGGCCAGGTGCGGTCGGTCCCGGCGTGCAGCACCACCGCGGACGGCGAGTGCCGCAGCGGCACCGGGCGCCGCGGTGCCCGGCCCAGCAGCCGGTGCGCGGCGGGCAGTTCGCAGGTCAGCACCACCGCGTCGCACGGGACGCGCTCACCCGAGGAGAGCCGGACGGCCCGTACCCGGCCCGCCGAGCGTTCCAGCGCGCTCACCTCGGCCGACCAGCGCAGCTCGGCACCGGCACCGGCCGCCACGTCCGCCATCGCGCGGGGCAGGGCGTGCATGCCCCCCTTGGGGAACCAGACGCCCGCCACGGTGTCCATGTAGGCGATCACCGCGTAGGCCGCGAGGGCACGGGCCGGTGCCACACCGGCGTACAGGGCCTGGAAGGAGAAGACGCGGCGCAGGCGGGCGTCGGAGAGGAAACGGCCGATCCGGCCGTCGAGGCGCCCGAAGCCGCCGAGCGCCGCCAGCCGGGCCAGGTCCGGGTGCGCGAGCTGGAACGGCGAGTCGAAGTTGGTGTCGATGAAACGGCGCATCTGCGCCCGGTACAGCCGCTCCAGCCATTCCCGCAGCCTGCGGTAGCCCGCCGCCTCCGCCGGCCCGGCGAAGCGCCGCACCTCCGCCTCCATGGCGTCGGCGTCGGTGTGCACGTCGAGCGAGGTCCCGTCCGCGAAACCGGCCCGGTAGGCGGGGTGCAGGGGCATCAGCCCGACGTGCCGGTCGAGGCTCTCGCCGACGGCCGCGAACGCCTCGTCGGCCAGCTGCGGCATCGTCAGCACGGTGGGCCCGGTGTCCACCAGGTAGTCGCCGAGCCGTGCCCGCCCGGCCCTCCCGCCCGGGCCGGCGTCCCGTTCGACGAGCGTGACCCGGCGCCCGGCGCCCAGCAGATGCAGGGCGCACGCCAGCCCGGACAGGCCGGCGCCCACCACGACGACATGGTCCGTCGGCCCCGTCACCGTCCTCATACCAGCTCCTCCGCGTGCTGCGGGGCGGCGCCCGAGGCCCGCTCGACCAGGGCGGCGAACTCCCGCCGCACGGCGGGGGCGGCGCCCGTCGCCTCGAAATGCCGCAGACCGGTGGCCGCCAGGTCCGCGATCTTCGCCTCCACCTCGGCCCGGGCGCCCGTCCGCTCCAGCGCCGCCCGCATCCGCTCGACGGTGTGCCCCGGCCGGGTGTCCGCGTCCGGCGCGAGTACGGCGGCGGCTTCCTGGTCGCCGGAGGCTTCCGCGAGCCGGACGGCGACGGCGAGGAGCGGGGTGAGCTTGCGGGAACGCAGATCCTCGTGGGCCGGTTTGCCGGTCAGCGCCGGGTCCCCGAAGGCCCCCAGGAGGTCGTCGCGCAGCTGGAAGGCCACTCCCGCGCACCGGCCCGCGGCCCGCAGCGCGCCCAGGGTGCGGGCGTCCGCACCGGCCAGCGACGCACCGAGCGCCAGGGGCCGCGCGACCGTGTACCGGGCGCTCTTCAGGACGGCGATGGTCAGCGCCTCCTCGGCGCTGGACGAGCCGCCCGCCTGCGCGCGCAGGTCGCGGTACTGCCCGGCGACCATCTCGGTGCGCATGGCCCGCCACTCGTCGTACAGCCGTGAGCCGTGCGGTGAGGCGAGCGCCGTCTCCGTCAGCAGATCGTCCGCCCACGCCAGCGCCAGGTCGCCCGCGAGCACCGCCGCCGACGTCCCGAACGACTCGGCGGACCCGCCCGGCCGGCCGGCCCGGTGCTCCCGGGCGAAGTCCACGTGCATCGCGGGCGCGCCCCGGCGCAGCGGTGATCCGTCCATCACGTCGTCGTGGATGAGGGCGCAGGCCTGGAGCAGTTCGAGGGCGGCCCCGGTGCGCAGGACCGCGCCCGCGTCGCCCGAGCCGCCCGCGGCCCGCCAGCCGCACCACACGAACGCCGTGCGCAGCCGCTTGCCGCCCCGCCGGACGAACGCGGCGACGCGATCGGCCATGTCGAGGGCGAACACCGCGTCGGTGTCGCGGGCCTGCCGCAGCCGCGCCTCGAGCACCCGCTCGAGGACCGCCCCCATGGCGCGCGTGGCCCCGGGAGCGGTGAGCGGTGCGTGGTTCGTCTCCGCCGGTCCGGCCACCGTCGGCCGCGGTCCAAGCATGCACAACCCCTTCTCGCTTCCGGTACTCCGCACATCAGTGCTTCCACGGAGATCGGTGTTTCGGATGCGCCGAGTGACTGGCTCTCAGCCGCGGCCCCTGGCCTGCCGGAAGCGGGCCAGGCCCTCGCCGAGGTCGAGGAGCGGCTCGGGATAGCGGAGCCGGGCCCGCTCGTCCGCCGGCAGCCGCCAGGGCTCGTGCACCGCGGCGCCGCCGACGTCCGCCAGTTCGGGCACCCAGCGGCGTACGTAGGTGCCGTCCGGGTCGTGGCGCCTGCCCTGGAGGACGGGGTTGAGGACGCGGTGGGGGCGGGTGTCGGTGCCGGTGCCGGCGACCCACTGCCAGTTCAGCTGGTTGTTGACGAGGTCGCCGTCCACCAGGAACCGCAGGAAGTGCCGGGCGCCGATCCGCCAGTCCACGTACAGCGTCTTGGTCAGGAAGCTCGCCACGAGCAGCCGGGCCCGGTTGTGCATCCAGCCCTCGTGGCGCAACTGGCGCATGCCCGCGTCGACCACCGGGTAGCCGGTGCGGCCCTCGCGCCACGCGGCGATGTCCTCGGCGGCCTCGTCCTCGCCGCGCCACCGGTCGTCCCGGGAGCGGTAGTCCCGGGTGGACGCCTCGGGGCGGGCGGCGAGGACCTGGTGGTGGAAGTCGCGCCAGCACAGCTGCCGGACGAACGCCTCCGCCCCGGCACCGCCCTTCGCACGGGCCGTCCGGACCACTTCCACCGGCGAGAGCGCCCCGAAGTGCAGGTACGGCGACAGGCGGGAGGTCGCGTCACCGGCCAGGTCGTCGTGCCGTTCCTCGTACCGGGACAGGCCCGCGTCCGCCCACCGGGCGAACCTGTCGCGCCCCGCCGACTCACCGCCGGCCGGGAGATCGGGTGACAGGTCCGCCGCCCCCGCGCGGGACGGCAGTTCCTCGCCGCGCACCGCGCCGGGGACACGCACCGTGCGCGGCGCGGGCAGGGGATCGCGCAGCGGTTCCTTGGACCAGCGGCGCAGGTACGGGGTGAACACGGCGAAGTGGTCCGAGCCGGACGGTGTGACGGCCCCCGGCGCGACGGCGGTGACCACACCGTCGTGCACCCGCAGCGCGACACCGTCGGCGTCGAGCTCCTTGCGCAGCCGCTCCTCACGGCGATGGGCGAAGCCGGTGACGCCCGCGGCCATGTGCACCTCCGCGGCACCGCACGCGGCGGCGACCGCGCGGACCTCCCGGGCGACCGGCCCGGTGCGTACGACCAGCCGCCCGCCGCGTCGGCGCAGCGAGGAGTCGAGGTCGGCGAGGCAGTCGGCGAGGAAGGCGGCGCGGTTGGGCACGTCGAATCCGGCGGCGTGGACGGCGGGGTCGCGGACGAACAGGGGTACCACCTCGTCCGCCGCGTTCAGCGCGGCGTGCAGGGGCGGATGGTCGTGCAGACGCAGGTCCGAGGTGAACAGGACGACCGCGACGGTCATGGCGTCACTCCTGGTGCGGTGGTGCGGATTCCGTCTGTTGCTCCCGGGCACTTCGCCGCCCGCGGGCCCGTCGGATGCGCGAGGCGTTCCGGCGTCCGGTCGTGCCCTCGGACGCGGCCCGCGCGATGTTGCGCGCCATGCCGCCGAACACGACGGAGTGGAACGGGGCGACGCTCCACCAGTAGGCGTGACCCAGCAGGCCGCGCGGATGGAACAGGGCGCGTTGCCGGTAGCGGGTGCGGCCCTCGTCGTCGGTCTCGGTGTACATCTCCAGCCAGGCGAGCCCGGGCAGCCGCATCTCGGCGCGCAGCCGCAGCAGATGACCCGGTTCGATCTCCTCGACCCGCCAGAAGTCCAGCGAGTCGCCGACCCTCAGCCGCTCGGTGTCACGCCGTCCGCGGCGCAGCCCGACCCCGCCCGCGAACCGGTCCAGCCAGCCCCGGACCGCCCAGGCCAGGGGGGAGGAGTACCAGCCGTTGTCGCCGCCGATGCCCTCGACGACCCTCCACAGCGCCTCCCGGGACGCGTCGACCGGCCGCTGCCGTTCGTCCTCGTAGAGGCTGCCGCCCGCCCAGTCCGGGTCCGTGGGCAGCGGGTCGCTGGGCGCTCCGGGCACCGAGGCCGAGGACCAGCGCGTCGAGACCTGCGCATCCCGCACCCTGCGCAGCGCCAGGGCCAGCGCCTCGTCGAACGGCAGCGGCCGGCCCGGGGCATCCGGCACGTACCGGGCGATGTCGTGTTCGTGGCAGACGACCTCGTGCCGCAGCGACTCGGTCAGCGGCCGGGCCAGGGAGGCGGGCACCGGGGTGACCAGGCCGACCCAGTGGCTGGACAGCCGTGGGGTGAGGACCGGGACCGGCACGATGAACCGTCGCCGCAGTCCGGCGACGGTGGCGTAGCGCCGCATCATGTCCCGGTAGGTGAGGACGTCCGGCCCGCCGATGTCGAAGGCCCGGTCGACGTCGTCCGGCATGGTGGCCGACCCGACGAGGTAGCGCAGCACGTCCCGTACCCCGATGGGCTGGGTGCGGGTGTGCACCCAGCTGGGGGTGACCATGACGGGCAGGCGTTCGGTGAGGTATCGCAGCATCTCGAACGACGCCGATCCCGAGCCGATGACGACGGCGGCCCGCAGCACCGTCGCGGGCACGGGCGAGTCGAGGAAGATCTGCCCCACCTCGGCCCGGGAGCGCAGATGCGGGGAGAGCGACTCCTCGGGGACGCCGCGTGGCGTGAGCCCGCCGAGGTAGACGATCCGCCGTACGCCGGCCGCCCGGGCCTGCTCGGCGAAGATCCGGGCGGCGGCCCGGTCGGTGTCCTCGAACCGGGAGCCCGACCCGAGGGCGTGCACCAGGTAGTAGGCGACGTCGACACCGCGCATCGCGGCGGCGACCGACGCCGGGTCGGTGACGTCGCCCTGGACCGTCTCGGCGTGCGCCGCCCAGGGATGGTCGCGGAGTTTTCCGGGAGAGCGGGCGAGACACCGGACGCGGTGGCCCTCCTGCAGCAGTTCCGGCACCAGGCGCCCGCCGATGTATCCGGACGCCCCGGTCACCAGGCAGTGCAGCCGCTGCCCGTCCGTCGCCATGGTCGTGCCTCCGTCCTCCGACACCGTCGCCGTGCTGTCGGATCACGGCGGGCCCCGGGGCGAACACTTCCCGTTCGGGGCTCCCGGCGGATGCACGACACGGGCGCCGCCGACGGTTCAGCCGGAGGGAGTAGCGCTCCCGGCGTCTTCCGGGGCCCGGCGGGCGAGGGCGCTCGGCCACCACGCCCGGGGCCCGATGTCGATCATCAGAGCCGGCACCAGCAGCGAGCGCACCACGAGCGTGTCGAGCAGCACCCCGAAGGCGACGATGAACGCGATCTGCACCAGGAACGCCAGGGGGATCACCATCAGCGCCGCGAACGTCGCGGCGAGCACCACGCCTGCCGAGGTGATCACACCGCCGGTGGTGGTGAGCCCGCGCAGCACCCCCTGCCGGTTGCCGTGCAGGAGCGCCTCCTCCCGGACCCGGGACATGAGGAAGATGTTGTAGTCGACGCCGAGCGCCACCAGGAACACGAAGCCGTACAGCGGCACCGAGGCGTCCGTGCCGCTGAACCCGAGGAGGTGCTGGAAGACCAGCGCCGACACCCCCAGTGTGGCCAGGAAGTTGAGCCCCACGGTCGCGACCAGCAGCACCGGCACGAGCAGGGAGCGCAGCAGCAGCATCAGGATCAGCAGGATGACGGCGAGCACGATCGGCACGATGACCGTGCGGTCCCGGGCGGCGGTCCGCTGCGTGTCGTACTGCTGGGCCGTGTACCCGCCGACCAGCGCGTCGGCGCCGGAGACCGCGTGCACCTCCGCGCGCAGCCGCTCGACCGTCTCCTTGGCCGCGTCGCTGTCCGCGGCTGCCTTCAGGGTGGCGTCGATGCGCACGCGCCCGTCGACGACGAGCGGCTTCCCCGCCCCGGGCCGACCGGAGGCGGAGACGGCGCCGGCGGAGGCCACGCCCTCGGTGCCTTGTGCGGCGGCCGTCACCTCGGCGGTCCGGCCGGCGTCGGCGATGATGACGGCGGGGTTGCCGGACCCGCCGGGAAAGTGCGCGCCGAGCGTCGTCTGCGCGGCCACCGAGGGCGCGTCGTTCACGAAGATCTCGTCGAGCGGCACGCCCTTGGAGGACAGGGAGGGCGAGAACGCGGCGCAGGCGGCGAGGGCGAGCGCCGTCACCGCCCACGTCCGCCGCGGCCGGCCGTTCACCACTCCGGCGACCCGGCGCCACACGCCGCTGCCCTGCACGGACTCCTCCGGGGGCTTGGGCCGGGACGGCCAGTAGGCGACGCGGCCCAGCAGGGCCAGGGCGGCCGGCAGGAAGGTGAGGGTGACGAGCACGGCGCAGCCGATGCCGATCGCGCCGACCGGCCCGAGGGCGCGGTTGTTGGTGAGGTCGCTCGCGAGCAGGGCCAGCAGCCCGAGCGCCACGGTGGCGGCGCTGGCGGTGATCGCCCCGAAGGAACGGCGTACGGCGGCCACCGCGGCAGCGGAACGGTCCCCGCGCAGGGCGAGTTCCTCGCGGAAGCGTGCGGCCAGCAGCAGGGCGTAGTCGGTGGCGGCGCCGATCACCAGGATCGACAGGATGCCCTGCACCTGCCCGTCCACCCGGACCACGTCCCGCTCCGCCAGCGCGTAGACCACGGCACAGGCGAGACCGAGGGCGAAGACCGACCCCAGGATGATCAGGAACGGCAGCAGCACGCTCCGGTACACCAGCAGCAGGATCAGCAGCACGGCGCCGAGGGCCACGCCCAGCAGCAGTCCGTCGATGCCCGCGAACGCGTCCGAGAGATCGGCCTGGCTGGCCGCCGGGCCGGCGATCGCCGCCGTGGTGCCCGGCACGCCCCCGGCCGCCTCGCGCACCGCGTCGAGGACGGGGGGCAGTTCGTCGCCCAGATCGGGCCTCAGCTGGACGACGGCCTGTATCGCCTCACGGTCGCCGGAGAGCAGGGCGGGTGACGGGCGGCCCACGACGCCGGGCTTCCCGGCGAGCGCACCGATGGCGCGGGTGGCCTCGTCCTGCCGGGCCTCGGTGAACCGTTCCCCGTCCGCCGTCCACACCACGATGGCCGGCACGGTCTCGGACTGGTCGAAGGCCGCCCGGGCTTCGAGGACGCGGGTGGACTCGGCGCTCCGCGGCAGGAAGGCCGCCTGGTCGTTGGTGGCCACCTCGCCGAGCTTGCCCGCGTAGGGACCGAGCGTTCCGCCCACCCCCAGCCAGACGAGCAGCAGAACGAGCGGTACGAGCCGCCGGGCCCAACGCTGTGCGGTACTCATGCGCATCCCAAGCCGTAGAGGAAGTAACTCACTCATAAAGTATCTTAATCATTGAGAGATACTAGGGTGGGGGGATGAGCGGCTCCGGTGTACCCACGGCATCTCTTCCGGCGGACGACCCCACCGGGTTGCAGGCCTTCGCCGTTTTGTTGCGCCGCATGAACGGCGAGTTCAACCGCATCGCCCAGGAGTTCGCCCAGGAACAGGGCCTGCACCTCACCGACATGCAGGCCCTGATCGCGATCCTGGACGCCGACTCCGACCCGGACGCGGGAGGCGAGCCCATGACGCCCGGCCGTCTGCGCGGGCAGCTCAATCTCACGTCCGGCGCGGTGACCGCGTGCCTCGACCGGCTGGAGCGGGCCGGACACGTCCGCCGCGTCCGGGACGCGGGCGACCGCCGCGTGGTGCACCTGCACTACGCCGACGCGGCCCGGGGCGTGGCCCGGGACTACTTCCGGCCCCTGGCCCGGAGCACCGACGCGGCCCGGAGCCGGTTCAGCGCCGAGGAACTGGAGGTGGTCGTCCGGTTCCTCGCCGAGATGAACGCGGAACTCGTCCTCCTGCGCCGCAACTCCGGCTGA
Source organism: Streptomyces sp. NPDC057424 (assembly GCF_042803315.1). Lineage (NCBI taxonomy): Bacteria > Bacillati > Actinomycetota > Actinomycetes > Kitasatosporales > Streptomycetaceae > Streptomyces > Streptomyces sp. NPDC057424. Next base: position 20,311 of record NZ_JBHVCP010000045.1, on the reverse strand, counting down.
CCTCCCGTCCGGGGGGAGTCCGGATCCCCGCGTTCGCGGCGCCCGCATCCACCACCGCCACAAGCGGCGAAAAACGGATGTGAAGCTACGAGACGAACTCCCGGTCGACCACCACCTGGCGACCGTCTACCGCTACGGCGCCGGCTTCTGCGGCCTGGTCCTGCTGCTGTTCGCGGCCCTCGGCTTCGCCGACGCCCTGAGCCCCTTCGACACGGCGGGCGACCGCATCGCGGGCATGACCACCGACGTCGCCCTCAGCGTCATCTCCGCCGTGGCCGGGGTGGCGCTGCTCGCGGGAGCCGTGATCGGCGGCAACGTCGCCTCCACCCTCGACATGACGGTCGGCGCGCTCTTCGTCCTGAGCGGCTTCGCTCACGTCTTCGTGCTTGACCGTCCCGCCAACATCCTCGGCTTCGGCATGACCAACGTGATCTTCAGCTTCGTCATGGGGCTGGTCGTCGCGACCTTCGGCATGTACGGCCGGGTCTCCGGCAAGCTCTCGCACGACAACCCCTACTGGCGGCGCAGGCATCCCGGGCAGGCGGCGGGGGACCGCGAGGCGGCCGCCGCTCAGGCCGGGCCGGCCGGGCCCGAGCGCCCGCTCCCCGCGGCGGAGGCGGCCGGCGCCGCGCGCGAACGGCCACTGCCGAAGTGAGGTTCGCGCCTCGGAGCGGCCGGGGGCCGTGCCGTCACCAGCCCGGCACCCGGTATTCCGCGGTACGGGTCAGAACTGGAGCGCCCAGGCGTCGATCCGCCCGGTGTCGTAGCGGGCGTTGTCGCTCACCCGCAGCTTCCACGTGCCGTTCGCGGCCTCCGAGGAGGCGTTCACGGTGTACGTGGTGTCGATGTTGTCGGCGCTGCCGCCGGTGCCGTAGGCCTTCAGCGTGTACGCCGTGCCGTCGGGGGCGATCAGCTGGATCTGGAGGTCACCGATGTAGGTGTGGACGATGTGCACCTCGACGGCCAGGGCCGAGGGTGCGTTGCCGGAGACGCCGGAGACGGTCACCGGGGATTCGGCGGTGGCGTTGTCCGCGATGGCCTGGTCGGCGGTGTTCTCGAAGCGCGGGCCGGGCGGGGTGGTCGTGCCGCCGCCGACGTGCAGGAGCCGGTTGGGTGATCCGGTGCCGGGGCTGGTGACGACGTTGGTGGTGGCGGCGGACGTCAGCGTGGCGGAAACCTGCGCGGGCGTGGCCGAGGGGTTGCCGGCCAGGTGCAGGGCGGCGGCGCCGGCGACGTGCGGGCTCGCCATCGACGTACCGGAGATGGTGTTGGTCGCCGAGTCGCTCGTCCTCCAGGCCGAGGTGATGGACGAGCCCGGTGCGAACAGGTCCAGGACGGTGCCGTAGTTGGAGTAGCTCGCCTTCGCGTCGCTCGAGGTCGTCGCGCCGACCGTGACGGCCTCGGTGACGCGGGCCGGAGACCGTGTGGAGGCGTTGGTGGACTCGTTGCCGGCCGCGACCACGAAGGTGACGCCGGAGGTGATGGCGTTGCGGACGGCCGTGTCGATGGCCGTGTCGCCGGGGCCGCCGAGGGACATGTTGGCGACGGCGGGCTTGACCGCGTTCCGGGCGACCCAGTCGATGCCGGCGACGACCTGGGCGGTGGTGCCCTGGCCGGAGTTGTTCAGCACCCGGACGCCGACGACCTTGGCCTTCTTGGCGACGCCGTAGGCGCTTCCGGCGACGGTGCCCGCGACGTGCGTGCCGTGGCCGTGGCCGTCCTGGGCGGTGTTGTCGTTGTCGACGGCGTCGTAGCCGTTGGAGGCGCGGCCGCCGAAGTCGCCGTGGGTGATGCGGACGCCGGTGTCGATGACGTACGCGGTGACGCCCTCGCCGGCGGAGTCCGGGTAGGTGTACGAGCTGTTCAGCGGTAGGCTCTTCTGGTCGATGCGGTCCAGGCCCCAGGACGGCGGGCTGGGCTGCGTCCCGGTGATGGTGAACGTCCGGTTCTGCACGACGGAGGCGACGGCCGGGTCGGCGGCGAGACGTTTCGCCTCGGACTCGGAGGCCTCGACCTCGTAGCCGTTCAGAGCCTTGGTGTAGGTCCGCTCGATGTCGGCGCCGTACTTGTGCGCGAGCGCGCGGCCTTCGGCCGAACCGGCCTTCTCGGTCTTCAGGGTGACGACGTAGCTGTCGGCGACGGCGTTCGCTGCGCCCTCGTACTGGATGCGCCCCTCGGCCGCGACCGGGGCGGCGCCGGCGGGGAGGGCGGTGACGAGGCTCGCGACGAGCGCCGCGGTGGCCGTCGCGCCGAGCGCGGCCAGTCTGTGCCGGGAGGATCTGCGGGGAGTACGCATCACTGCCATCTGAGGGGTCCTCCTCAATCGGTGGTGCGCTGTGGGGTGTGGTGCACGCCCGTCGGTCGCCGCCGGTTGGGCAATGGTCATGGTCATGTCAAGCCGGCGGCTACTCCTGTGCGTCAGCGAAAGATTGAGGCCTCCACAGGAATTGCACAAGGGGCCCCGCACGGACCGGCAGGGCCCCTTGTGACGGCTCGTCAGTCGTCGAGGCCGGGTCCCGGCTGGGCTTCTCCCGCGCCAGGACCTCTTCCCGCGGCTGCTCGGAGCGCCGACGGCGGTATCCGGGCCGTCAGCCCGCGGAGGCCCGCTTCAGCACCTCCGCCGGCAGCGCACCGCCGGCACCGATCACCTCGATGCCGAGCAGCCGCCCCGACGCGTCCACGTCGAGGAACACCCCGGCGCCCGCCCCCACCCCGTCGACGGCGATCTGCCGGACGGCGGCGCCGTCCGCGATGTGGGCGACGAGAGAGACATACGCGGTGTCGTTCTCGCTGTCGTACTCGATGTGCATGCTTCGCCTTTCGGGAACGGGCTCTTGGTGAACGGGGTTCGGGAACGGGTTCGGGAACGGGTTCGGGAACGGGTTCGGGAACGGGCTGGGTCGCGGCCGGCGGACACGACGTCGCCGACCTTGTCGATCACGACCGATCTTGCCGGTCCTCACTCTGTACGAGCCAGGTCGTCTTCCTGCCGACGGCCGACGCACTCGACGCGGCGCTCTACGAGGAGCCCGCGAAGACCCGCGACGACGACCTCGCCGCCCATCGGGCCCGGGCCGCCCAGGTCCACGACGTGCCCGGTGAGCGCCGCTGGTGACGCGGGCACGTACTACGCGCGCTACGACACGGCGTACGGGGCCGTGGACGGCACGGCGACCGTCACCGCGCGCAAGGCCCTCGGACCGGCGGCCACCCCGCCGTCCGCCGAGGACAGCGGGAGCGGAGACTCCGCAGCGCAGGTGTGACGGCGGCCATAGCGGGGAGAAAGTGCCTGCGTAAAGGCTTCAGAGCCCTCATGTCATCACATCGAGTGATTCTCTGGCCTTTGCTTGCACCGCAGAACCTACGGTTGCCACGCTGTTGCTGTCTGTACAACCTGATGGGAGCGGCCAGTGACATTCGGTGAGCAGCCGGCGTACCTGCGCGTCGCGGGTGATCTCCGCCAGAAGATCGTCGACGGCCAGCTGCCACCGCACACCCGTCTCCCCTCCCAGGCCAGAATCCGCCAGGAGTACGGGGTCTCGGACACCGTCGCGCTGGAGGCCCGCAAGGTGCTCATGGCGGAAGGTCTGGTCGAGGGCCGCTCCGGTTCGGGGACGTATGTGCGCGAGCGGCCCGTGCCCCGGCGCATCTCCCGCTCCGGCTACCGCCCGGCCGGCGGGGCCACCCCGTTCCGCCAGGAACAGGCCGACGAGGAGGGCCGGGGTACCTGGGAGTCCAGCAGCGAGCAGTCCGAGGCGAGTGTCGCGGTCGCCGAGCGGCTGGGCGTCGAACCGGGCGAGCGGGTCATGTGCACGCGGTACCTCTACCGCGAGGGCGGCGAGGCGATGATGCTCTCCACGTCCTGGGAGCCCCTCGCCGTGACGGGGCGTACGCCCGTGATGCTGCCGGAGGAAGGGCCGGTCGGCGGCATGGGCGTCGTCGAGCGCATGCGCGCCATCGACGTGATCGTGGACAACGTCACGGAGGAGGTCGGCGCCCGGCCCGGCCTCGCCGAGGAACTGCTCGTCCTGGGCGGGGTTCCCGGGCATGTGGTCCTGGTCGTCCAGCGCACGTTCTACGCATCCGGCCGCCCGGTGGAGACGGCCGACGTGGTCATCCCGGCCGACCGGTACCGGGTCGCCTACCACCTTCCGGTCAAGTAGCGAACGCTCACATCCGTCCCGCGGCGCGCTCCCCGCGCGCCCCGCTCGCACCGTCGCCGTGCGGGCCGTCATGGGCGCGGGTGGTGCGCGTCCGGTGGCCGGCCATCGTCGTCGCAGGTCGGCGGTCCCGTATACGCCATGCCTCCGACTGGTTGCGCCGAGGTGCGCGGACAGCGCGTTCATCGGCGTGCGCCCCCTGCGTTCTGGCTGGTTGCGTACCTCTTTGTGAAAAGCCGTATTCGCTCCGTGAAGGTTAGGCGTACGCTCGGGCATATGCGCATTGCGGTTTCCTTAGCGGGTGGGGCACGGCACAGGCCGCGAGCGGGAAGTGGAGGGGCGCGATGAACGACAGCACGGTCACTCTTCCCTGGCTCGTGATACGAGAGGACGACAACGGCAACCGCTACCGAGTGGGCCGGTATGCGACCCGGGCCGAGGCCCAGAAGATCGCGGACAGCCTCGACGGTCGCGGCCACAAGCAGCTGTACTGGGTCGAGCGGCTCGGTCAGAACGGGTCGGCAGTGGCGCGCGACTGACCGCCGCGGAGTGCCCCGGGCAGGGCCCGGAGGCCGGCGGGGCTCCCGTAGGCTCCCCGCATGAGTGAGCGGATCGTCGTAGGGGCCGCGCTGGTCGAGGACGGGCGGCTGCTGGCCGCCCGGCGCAGCGCGCCCGCCGAGCTGGCCGGGCGCTGGGAGCTGCCCGGCGGCAAGGTCGAACCCGGGGAGACGGCCGACGCGGCGCTCGCGCGGGAACTGCGCGAGGAACTCGGCGTCGACGCCGAGGTGAGCGGGCGCGTCCCGGGGGAGTGGCCCCTCAGGCCGCCGTACGTCCTGCATGTGTGGACCGCCCGGCTGCTGCCCGGCTCCGCCGCCCCCGAGCCCCTGCAGGACCACGACGCTCTGCGCTGGCTCGGCCCCGACGAGATCTGGGACGTGCGCTGGCTCGACCAGGACGTTCCGGCCGTACGGCAGGCGCTCGCGCACCTCGGGTCCGTAGAGGGCCTCACCCCGGGTGGCGCCGGCTCCGGCGTGCCGGAAGAGCCCGGCGCCTGAAGCCTGCCGGGGCGGGCGGCCTCATCGCAGTGCCGTAGGGGCGCCCCCTGCGCCTTTCGTGCCACAGTGCGCTGCTCCGCGCGATACTCCGCCTCTGATATCGGGTATGTGCCCATTAATCCCGTGAATTCGGACACGGGTAGAGCTCCTGCCCGGGAAGTGATCGGCGTGATCGACACCGAAGGTGACTGCGCCGAGTGGACCTTTCCCGCCGAACCGGGAGCCGTACGCACCGCCCGCCAGGCCGTACGCGGCCAGCTCCGCCGCTGGGGCCTCGACAACCTCGCGGACCTCGCGGCGCTGCTGGTCAGTGAGTTGGTCACCAACGCCCTGCGGCACGCCACGGGCCCCATCGGTGTCCGTCTGGTACGTCCCGCGGGCCTGGGAGGCGTCCTCCTGGTCGAGGTCTCCGACCCGCTGCCGGACCCGCCCCGCGAGCGCCCCGTCCGCCTCGAGGACGAGGGAGGCCGCGGACTGCACCTGGTGGCCTCCTCCTCCCGCCGCTGGGGTACCCGGCCCGGCGCCACGGGCAAGACGGTGTGGTTCGAAATCGCGGTGCCGGAGTGAAAATCCGGTGTACGTACGTCTTACCGCTGTAGAGCGATTGGTTCAGGCCAGTGGCGGTTGCCGGCGAACGGGATTCGATGACGTGTCCCCTGGTTAGAAGACTGGAAGTGTTGTCACGGTCCGGACCGAAAACCATCGGGACCGTGCTGTGATCGTGAACACCGTGTTGTGCGGCACCGTAGTGCTGGATACTGCGGGCAGCCGCCCCCGGTGACCGGTGCCGGACGCGGTGAGCTGGAGGGGACGGTTCGCGTGAGCGAGATACCAGCGAAGGCCACGGAGTCCGAGGACCCGTCGGAGGGCGCGAGGGCGAGGGCGGCCGACGGCCTTGCCTCCGCGGTCGGAGGCGCGCTCGCGGCCGACGGGGTGCCGGTTGGGGACGCCATGTGGCAGAGCAGTCCCCCCGGCTCCATCTACGACTACATCAGGGTCGCGTCCTTCTCCATCGGCCCCGACGGGCTGGTCGAGCAGTGGAGCCTGCGTGCCGAGCACCTCTTCGGCATCCCCGCCGGCCGCGCCGTCGGCATGGACCCCATCGAGGCGTTCATCGACCCGCGCCACCGCGAGCGCGGCATGCGCAAGATGGCCGAGATCCTCGACGGCCGCGAGTGGACCGGAGTGGTGCCCTTCCGGATGCCCCAGGGCGTCGAGGGGGAGTGCGGCCACGAGGGGCTCGCCGAGGTGTACGTCATGCCGACACGCACCGAGGAGGGCGACAAGGCGGCCGTCTGCATCGTCGTCGACGTGCGCACCCTGCGCAGCATCGAGACCGACCTTGCCGCCTCGCAGGCCATTTTCAGTCAATCCCCGTTCGGTTTCCTGCTGATCGACCCCGACCTGCGGGTCCGCCGCGCCAACCAGCGGTTCGCGTCCATCTTCGGCGGCACGCCCGACGACCACCGCGGCAAGGGCGTCCACGACTACCTCCAGCGCGGCGAGGCCGAGCGGGTCGCCGCCACCCTGCGCCGGGTGCTGGAGACCGGCAACTCCATCACCGACATGCACGTCACGGGCTTCGTGCCGGGCTCCGACGAGCGCCGCCACTGGTCCGTCAACCTCTATCGCGTGCACAGCGGTTCGGGCCGCCCCATCGGCGTCGCCTGGCTCGGCACCGACATCACCGCCCGTCGTGCCGCCGCCCGCGAGGCCGCCGCAGCCCGGCGCAACCTCGCCCTGCTGAACGAGGCGGGAGCCCGCATCGGCAACTCCCTCGACCTGGAGACCACCGCCCGGCAACTCCTCGACGTCGTCGTCCCCGGCTTCTGCGACCTGGCCACCGTCGACCTCTACCAGGGCCTGCTGGCCGGCGACGAGACCCCGCCCGGACTGGCCGACGGCAGCGCCGAGCTGCGCCGCGTGGCCTTCGCCAGCGCCGTCTCCGACGCGCCCTTCGCCGGCACCGGCGTGCCCGTCTCGGTCGGCGCCGTCCACCACTACCCGTTCAACTCGCCCTGCGCGGACGCCCTGCGCACGGCCCGCCCGCAGACCGTCCCGGGCGAGGACGGCGGGCTGGTGCAGTCCACGCTCGCCGTGCCGATGGTCGCCCACGACACCGTCGTCGGGCTCGCGCAGTTCGCCCGGACGAAGGGCAGCGAGCCGTTCGGCGACCGGGACCGCGACCTCGCCGTGGAACTGGCGGCACGCGCCGCCGTCTGCATCGACAACGCCCGCCTCTACCGCCGCGAGCACGAACGCGCGTTGATACTGCAGCGGTCCCTGCTCCCGCCCGGCGACCCCGAGGCCTCCGGCCTCGACATCGCCTGCCGCTATCTGCCCGGCAGCGTCAACACCGGCCGGCCCAGCGAGGTCGGCGGCGACTGGTTCGACGTCATCGAACTCCCCGGGCACCGCACCGCGCTGGTCGTCGGCGACGTCATGGGCCGCGGCCTGCGCGCCGCCGTCGCCATGGGTGAACTCCGTACGGCGGTCCGCACCCTGGCCCAGCTCGACCTGGAACCGGCCGAGGTGCTCTCCCAGCTGGACGAGATCGCCCGCGGCCTCGGCGCCCCCGGCGGGGTGCAGCAGGCGACCCGGGCGGCCCGCCGCCCCCGCGAGGCGGACCTCTCGGAGGTGTACCTCGCCACCTGCGTCTACGCCGTCTACGACTCCGTCACCCGGCGCTGCACCTTCGCCAACGCGGGCCACCTGCCGCCCGTCCTGGTCGAACCGGGCGAGCCGGCGCTGATGCTCGACGTGCCGCCGGGCATGCCGCTCGGCGTCGGCGGCGAGCCCTTCGAGGAGGTCGAGGTCGAACTGCCCGAAGGCGCCCTGCTCGCGCTCTACACGGATGGACTGGTCGAAAGCCGCGACCACCCCCTGGACGAGGGCCTGCAGGCCTTCGTCAGCGCGCTCTCCGGCCCCGCCCACCCGTCGCCCGGCCACCACCCCTCGACGACGGCGCTGCGCGCCGACTCCTCCCAATACCTGGAGGACGTCTGCGACCACGTCCTCAACACCCTCGACACCCATCACGGCGAGGACGACATCGCGCTGCTGATGGCACGTGTACAGGGGCTGCCCACGGAATCCGTCGGTGACTGGACCCTGCCGCGCGAGCCCCGCAGCGTGGGCCGGGCCCGTGAGTACGCGCGTGCCCAGCTGCTCGCCTGGGACATGGAACCCCTGGTCGACACCACGGAACTCCTGGTCAGCGAACTGGTCACCAACGCCCTGCGCTACGGCGAGGGCGAGATCCGCCTCCGCCTGCTGCTCGACCGCACCCTGGTCTGCGAGGTCTGGGACTCCGGCCTGGTCCAGCCCCGCCGCCGCCGTGCCCGCGACACCGACGAGGGCGGCCGGGGCCTCCAGCTCGTCGGCCTCCTCAGCGCCGCGTGGGGCTCCCGCCGCACCCCGAGGGGCAAGACGGTGTGGTTCGAACTGCCCCTGCCCGGAGGCGACACGAGCCTGACGGATCCGGCGGAGGCCCTGCTGAGCCTGTTCTGAGAGCGGCCGGCGGCCACCGTACGATCGCCCCGTGCCCGACACCACGACCCGGCTCCCGGCAGACGCGACACCGACGGCCCCTGCCCTGGTCCTGCGCCCCTGGGGCCCCGCGGACGCGGCCGGGCTTGCCGCGCTGGGCGGGGACGAGGCCCTGCGCCGCTGGACGTCCTTCGCCGTCGACGACGAGCCGAGTGCGGCGCGGTGGCTGTGGGAGCAGCGACAAGGATGGGAGCAGGGCAACCGCTTCTCGTTCGCCGTCGAGGAGGCCGATCCTTCCAGCGGCGGGCTGCCGGCCGGCCATGTGGTCCTCAAGGACGTCCTCCCCGGCGCCGCGACCGCCGAGATCGGCTACTGGAAGGTGGCGCGCGCCCGCGGCCGGGGAATCGCCCCGCGCGCCCTGCACGCCCTGTCCGACTGGGCTTTCGCGGCCTTCGCACGGGACGGCCTGACGCGCCTCGTCCTCCTCCACCAGGCCGGCAACACCGCCTCCTGCCGCGTGGCCGGGAAGAGCCGCTACGCACTCACCGCCGTCCTGCCGGCGAGGCCCCCCGCCCGGCCCCTGGCGGGCCACCTGCACGTACGGCACGGGTCCGGACGCGCCGGCTGATCGCAACCGAACGTCCGTGCTGCTCGTCATCCCCTGCAACACCGACCGCACCATCAAGGGGAGACGGCATGGGCCGCGACAGCGGAGGAAACAACAGACGCCGGCGCTGGATCAGACGCACGGCCATCGCCCTCCCCCTGCTCCTCCTGCTCCCGCTTCTCACCGTTCTGGCAGCCCTGCGCATCAACTACACGGGCGACCCGGCCGACGGTACCCACACCCGCAACCGCGACGCCCTCTGGCTGGGCCATGCCTGGGTCGACGGCCGGAAGAGGGACGCCGACGTCAGCGCCCTTGCCCGCCGCCTGCAAGGCACCGGTATCCGGGACCTGTACGTCCACTCGGGGCCGCTGGAGCACGACGGCACGCTTCCCGAGTCGGTGTACCCGAGGGCCCGTTGGTTCATCGACGCCGTCCACGAGAAGCTCCCCGGGATCCGTGTGCAGGCCTTCCTGGGCGATGTCCTGGCCACCGAGAGCGACGACGGCATGCGCCTGGAGAACCCGGAGACCCGCGCCTCGGTCCTCCGCTCCGCCCGCCGGATCCTGGACACCGGTTACGAGGGCATCCACCTCGACCTGGAGCCCCTGCACTCCGGGGACGGGAACTACCTCACCCTTCTCGACGCCCTGCGCCGCGAGACCCGCTCGCGAGACGCCCAGCTCTCCGTAGCCGCCCACCAGATCGACCCGCTCCCGGCCTTCCACACCCTGTGGGGCGGCGTCACCGGCCACCCCAAGTGGTGGACGCAGGAGTTCTTCGGGCAGGTCGCGCGCCGTGTCGACCAGATCGCCATGATGTCGTACGACACGATGCAGCCGCTGGAGAGCACCTACGGCGGCTACGTCGCCCAGCAGACCTCCCTCGCCCTGGAGGTCACCCCGCCCTCCACCGACCTGCTGATGGGCCTGCCCTTCTTCCACGAGAACCGCTTCGGCCACTGGAACCACGCCGAAACCGTCCCCGCCGCCGTCCGCGGCGTCCGCCTCGGCCTGTCCCGTACGGACGCGGACCGGGCCAACTTCGGCGTCGCGCTGTACATCGATTTCGCCGCCACCGAGGCGGACTGGCGTGCGTACAAGGAAGACTGGGTGCGGTGATCACGCCCCGGCGCCCCCTCACCACCACCGACCTCGCCCCCCTCGCCCGCGCCGCCCTGGGCGGGTCCCGCGGTCTCACCGGCGTGCAACGCCTGCGTGGCGGCACCAGGAAGGGCGTCTACCGGCTGATCCTCGACGACGGCTCCACCGCCATCGCCTACGTCTGGTCGGCCGACGAGGACTACTGGGGCCGGCCGGACCCCGACCCCCGGGACGTCTTCTCCCACGGCACCGGCCTCGGCCTGTTCACGGCGGCCCACGACCGCCTGGCCGCCGCCGCGTCCGAACGCCCCGCCTCCTGCACGCCGACGCCACGCACACGCACCTGCCCGCGGACGCGGCCGTCGTCGAGGACCTGACCGGCGGCAGCCTGGAGGAGACCCTGGCCCGCGACCCCGAGGGGGCTCGGGAGGCCATGGAACGGATGGCGGAACTGCTCGCCACCCTGCACAGCCACACCGGGCCCCGGTTCGGGAAGGTCGCCGTCGTCGACAACGGCGGGACCCCTTACGGCGTCTCCTGCGAGCAGCGCGTCACCGAGGGCGCCCTGCGCTGCATCGCCGAAGCCGCGGCACGCGACCCCCGCGCCGCCGCCGCACGCCGGGAACCGGAGGAGGAGGTCCACGCCCTGGCCGCCGAGGTCCGGCCCCGCGACCGCCACACCCTCGTCCACGGCGAACTCGGGGCGGACCACGTCCTGCTCACGCCCGGCGGGCAGCCCGCGCTCATCGACATCGAAAGCCTGATGTACGTCGACCTGGAGCACGAGCACGCCTTCCTCAGGCTCCGCTTCGGCCCTCACTACGACGCGCTGCGCGCCCCCGGCCTGGACGAGGCACGCCTGCGCCTGTACCGCCTGGCGATGCACATCGGCCTGGTCTCGGGCCCGCTGACCCTCATCGAGGATGACTTCCCGCACCCGGGCCGGATGCGGGAGATCGCGGACCACAACCTCCGCCAGGCGCTCAGCCTGCTGAAGAGCGCCTCCTGATCTTCGAGCCCAGCCACACCAGCGGATCGTACTTGCGGTCGACGGCCCGTTCCTTCAGCGGGATCAGCGCGTTGTCCGTGATCTTGATGCCCTCGGGGCAGACCTCCGTACAGCACTTGGTGATGTTGCAGTAGCCCAGGCCGTGCTCGTCCTGGGCGGTGGTCTTGCGGTCCAAGCCCGACTCCGCCGCCGCGTCCAGCGGGTGCATGTCCAGCTCCGCCACCCGCATCAGGAAGCGGGGACCCGCGAACGCCTGCTTGTTCTCCTCGTGGTCGCGGACCACATGGCAGGTGTCCTGGCACAGGAAGCACTCGATGCACTTGCGGAACTCCTGCGAGCGGTCCACGTCCTCCTGCATCATGCGGTACTCGCCGGGAGCGACACCGGCCGGCGGCACGAAGGCCGGGACCTCCCTGGCCTTGGTGTAGTTGAAGCCGACGTCGGTGACCAGGTCGCGCACGACCGGGAACGCCCGAAGCGGCGTCACCGTGATCGTCTCCTCCCGGTCGAAGACCGACATGCGCGTCATGCACAGCAGCCGGGGCCTGCCGTTGATCTCCGCCGAGCAGGAACCGCACTTGCCGGCCTTGCAGTTCCAGCGCACGGCGAGGTCGGGCGCCTGGGTGGCCTGGAGGCGGTGGATGATGTCGAGCACCACCTCGCCGTCGTTCACCTCGACCTCGAAGTCCTCCAGGCCGCCGCCGCCCACGTCCCCGCGCCACACCTTGAAGTGGGCCGTATAGCCGCTCATTCGTGGAGCTCCTCTTCGGCGAGGTACTTGACCAGCTCCTCCTTGTCGAACAGGGCGAGCAGGTCGGCACGGACGGGTTCGGTGGTCTCGCGGGTGAGGGCGATCTGGCCGCGGACCGGGTCCGTCGCCAGTCCGCCCGTCGGGTCGGTGAGTGCGCACAGCAGGTTGATCCGCCGCCAGGCGCGGTCCATCCCCGGGTGGTCCTCACGGGTGTGCCCGCCGCGCGACTCGGTGCGCTCCAGCGCGGCCCGCGCCACGCACTCGCTGACCAGCAGCATGTTCCTGAGATCCAGGGCGAGATGCCAGCCCGGGTTGAACTGCCGGTGCCCCTCGACCCCGGCCCGGCGCGCCCGGACCCGCAGCTCGGCCAGCTTCTCCAGGGCCCGTTCCATCTCCGGCTCGCGACGGATGATGCCGACCAGGTCGTTCATCGTCTGCTGGAGTTCCTGGTGCAGGGTGTACGGGTTCTCCGGCGGGCCACCCGACGGTTCCTCGATCTCCGCCTCGGCCGAGAAGGGCCGCAGGGCCTCCGCCGCCGCCGAGTCGATCTGGACGTCGTCCACGACGGGCCGCGCCCCGGCCAGTCCCGCCGCGTACTCGGCGGCGTGCAGGCCCGCCCGGCGGCCGAACACCAGCAGGTCGGACAGGGAGTTGCCGCCGAGCCGGTTGGAGCCGTGCATACCGCCGGCCACCTCACCGGCCGCGTACAGCCCGGGCACCCCGCGCGCCGCCGCCGTGTCGGACTCGACCGCGACCCCGCCCATCACGTAGTGGCAGGTGGGCCCGACCTCCATCGCCTCGGCCGTGATGTCGACGTCGGCCAGTTCCTTGAACTGGTGGTACATCGACGGCAGCCGCCGCTTGATGACCTCGGCGGGCATCCGTGTCGACACGTCGAGGAACACGCCCCCGTGCGGCGAGCCGCGCCCTTCCTTCACCTCGGCGTTGATCGCCCGCGCGACCTCGTCGCGGGGGAGCAGCTCGGGCGGGCGCCGGTTGTGGTCCGGGTCGTCGTACCAGCGGTCGCCCTCCTCCTCCGTCTCGGCGTACTTGTCCTTGAAGACGTCGGGGATGTAGTCGAACATGAACCGCTTGCCGTCGGAGTTGCGCAGCACGCCGCCGTCGCCGCGCACCGACTCGGTGACGAGGATGCCCTTCACCGACGGCGGCCAGACCATGCCGGTCGGGTGGAACTGCACGAACTCCATGTTCAGCAGGGGAGCGCCCGCGAGAAGCGCCAGCGCGTGGCCGTCGCCGGTGTACTCCCACGAGTTCGACGTGACCTTGAAGGACTTGCCGATACCGCCGGTGGCGATCACCACGGCGGGTGCCTCCAGGACGAAGAACCGGCCCGACTCGCGCTCGTAGCCGAAGACCCCGGAGACCCGGCCTTCCTCTTTCAGCACCCGCGTGACCGTGCACTCCTGGAAGACCTTCAGCCGGGACTCGTAGTCGCCGGACTCCTCGAAGTCCTCCTGCTGCAGGGCGACGATCTTCTGCTGGAGGGTGCGGATCAGCTCCAGGCCCGTGCGGTCACCGACGTGCGCGAGGCGCGGGTACTCGTGGCCGCCGAAGTTGCGCTGGGAGATCCGGCCGTCCTTGGTGCGGTCGAACAGCGCCCCCCAGGTCTCCAGCTCCCACACCCGCTGCGGCGCCTCCTGGGCGTGCAGCTCGGCCATCCGCCACTGGTTGAGGAACTTGCCGCCGCGCATGGTGTCGCGGAAGTGCACCTGCCAGTTGTCGCCGCTGTTGACATTGGCCATCGCGGCGGCGATGCCGCCCTCGGCCATCACCGTGTGTGCCTTGCCGAACAGCGACTTGCAGATCACGGCCGTACGGGCGCCTCGCTCGCGGGCCTCGATGGCGGCGCGCAGCCCGGCACCGCCCGCGCCCACCACGACGACGTCCCACTCCTGCCGGTCGACCACGGACATCGATAAGGCCCCATCCCTCTAGAAGAAGCGCGGATCGTCGAAGGCACCGGACGCGACCAGGTAGACGTAGAGGTCGGCGAGCGCCACGCTCACCAGCGACGCCCAGGCGAGCTGCATGTGCCGGGCGTTGAGCTTCCCCGCCCACTGCCACATCCGGTAGCGCACGGGGTGCTTGGAGAAGTGCTTGAGCTTGCCGCCGACGATGTGCCGGCAGGAGTGGCAGGAGATCGTGTACGCCCAGATCAGCACGATGTTGACCAGGAACACGAGGGTGCCGAGACCCATGTGGCCCCAGGCGTAGGTCTCGTCGCGGAAGGCGAGCACGGTGTCGTACGTGAGGATCCCGGCGACGAGGAGCGCGGCGTAGAAGAAGTACCGGTGGATGTTCTGCAGGATCAGCGGGAAGCGGGTCTCACCGGTGTACTTCCCGTGCGGCTCGGCCACCGCGCAGGCCGGCGGGGAAGCCCAGAAGCCCCGGTAGTAGGCCTTGCGGTAGTAGTAGCAGGTCAGGCGGAAGCCGAGCGGGAAGATCAGGATGATGATCGCGGGTGAGATGCCCCACCAGCTCCCGAAGATCTCCCAGTTCGGGCCGGCCTTCATCGGCTCGCAGTTCTCCGCCAGACAGGGCGAGTAGAACGGGGAGACGTACGGCGCCGCGTAGTAGTCCGTGTTGGCGAGGGCCCGCCAGGTCGAGTACACGATGAACGCGAGAAGACCGGCCGCGGTGGCGGCCGGGGCCAGCCACCAGCGGTCGGTCCGCAGGTGCGGGGCGGCGATCGCGGCGCGCGTACCGCTCCGCACACCGCCGCTCTCAGGTCTGGGTTCGGTGGCGGGAGGTTCCGTACCAGTGGCCACGTGACGACTCCGGTCGGGTTCGGGGGAGGTGCCGGTCGCGCTCGACTCCTCCCCGGGTCAGGGGGCGCGCCGGTCCCGGGCGCCGAGCCCCTCGTCGTCCGAGTCGCTCCACAGGGCGGAGTCGTACGGCGTGTCCGAGATGGTGACCAGCTCGGGGCGCTTCGGTGCGGCCGGTGACGCGGCGGCGTCGCGCAGCAGGGCGACGCTCTCGCGCAGGTGGTTGGCGTCGGCACGGACGCGGCGCATCTCCAGGCCGCCGGTGCCGAGCTGCTTCTCCAGGCGTCCCAGCGATCGGAACACTTCGTCGAGACTGCGCTGGACTGACGTCAGTTCGTCGTGAACGGACATGACTTGCCCTCACTTCCGCGGGTCCTTCATGGCCCAAGGCGGCAACGTTCATGCGCCTGCGAGTGTTGCGCGTCACACCTTGTGCTGTGAAGGGATGTGCATCGATTGGCCGAGGCGTATGGGTGCACCCTGCGGTGCGTTGCGCCGCACGGGTGACCTTCCCGCCCGTGAACGCCGTGTCGCTCTGTGTTGCCGAACCCTTTC
Organism: Streptomyces sp. NPDC057424; assembly: GCF_042803315.1. Lineage (NCBI taxonomy): Bacteria > Bacillati > Actinomycetota > Actinomycetes > Kitasatosporales > Streptomycetaceae > Streptomyces > Streptomyces sp. NPDC057424. The sequence goes on along the minus strand of NZ_JBHVCP010000045.1, from coordinate 4,796 downwards.
CTCTTCAGTGGCCGCATACATCAGATGAACTCCAAATACCGCCAAAAGTGATCATAACGCCCGCGGCTTCCCGGAGGTAGCACAGATGTCCCAGCACGGCGTCGGCCCGCGTGCGGTCACGCGCTCGGCCGCTTTCCTCACCGCGGGCGTGCTCGCGGTGACCGCGCTCGCCGGATGCGGCTCCGACGACCCGTCCGGCAAGCCGCTCGCCGGGCCGGACATCCAGCCCGCCCCCCGCGACCGGATCTCCGACGGCGGCACCCTGCGCTGGGCCGTCGACTCCGTGCCCGACACGCTGAACACGTTCCAGTCGGACGCCGACGCCACCACCACTCGCGTCGCCCAGGCCGTCCTGCCGTCGATGTACCGCATGAACGCCTCCGGGCGTCCGGAGCGCAACCCCGACTACCTGGAGTCCGCCAAGGTCGTCGACACCGAGCCCAAGCAGGTCGTCCTGTACAAGCTCAACCAGCAGGCCGTCTGGAGCGACGGCCGGGAGATCGGCGCCGCCGACTTCGCCGCCCAGTGGCGCGCCCTGTCCGGCAAGGACACCGCGTACTGGACCGCCCGCAACGCCGGCTACGACCGCATCCAGAAGATCGAGCGCGGCGACAACGCCCTGGAGGTCCGGGTCACCTTCAGCCGCCCCTACGCGGACTGGCGCTCGCTGTTCTCGCCCCTGTACCCGAAGGACGTCATGGGCACCCCGGACTCCTTCAACGACGGGGCCCGCAAGAAGCTCAAGGTCACCGCCGGCCCCTTCACGGTGAAGAAGGTCGACACCAAGGGCGAGGAGATCTCCCTCACCCGCAACCCGCGCTGGTGGGGCGAACCGGCCAAGCTCTCCGAGATCGTGCTGCGCACCGTCCCGCGCGACAAACGGGCCTCCCAGCTGGCCGCCGGCACCCTCGACCTGGCCGAGATCGATCCCTCGGCGGCCCGCCGCATCACCGTCGCCGCCCGCCCCCACAGCTCCAGCAGCCCGCTGATGGGCCCCGGCGCCGACCGGTCCGCCGCGGACGCCCTGCACTCCTGGGCCGTCGCCAACGGCTCCGACGAGGACGCCGCCGACGAGGAGACCGTCGCCCGCAAGAAGCTGCGCAAGGCGGCCGTCAAGTACGCCCGGCAGCAGCGGGCCCTCAGCGGCTTCGAGGTCCGCAAGTCACTGGAGCCCGCCTACACCCAGCTCGCCCTGAACGGCGCCGAGGGCCCGCTCGCCGACGAACGCGTGCGCAGGGCTGTCGCCCGCGCCCTGGACCGCAAGGAGCTGGCCCAGGCCGTCCTCAAGCCCCTCGGCCTGCCCGCCGTCCCGGTCGGCAGCCACCTGGCCCTGTCCGGCCAGGCCCACTACGCCGACAACAGCGGCGCCCTCGGCGGCCAGGACACCAAGGAGGCCCAGGCGCTGCTCGCGGACGCCGGGTGGGTGCGCGGCGGCCCCGTCAAGGAGGAGAAGAAGAAGGACAAGGAGAAGGAGGAGGCCGCCGGCCCCGAGGCCGAGAAGACCGACGACGCCGGTGAGGACAACAAGGCGCACCACGGGCCGGACCCCGCCGGTCACCTCGCCCAGGACGGCAAGCAGTACAAGACCGCGCACCAGGGCGGCGTCCCCGGCGCGTACGCCCCCAAGGGCACCGCCGCCCCGGCGAACCAGGAGGCCGCCCCGCTCGCCAAGGACGGCAAGCCCCTCACACTCCGCTTCGTGCTCCCCTCCGGGCCCGGCTCCCAGACGCTGCGCACGGTCGCGGACCGCATCTCCCGCATGCTGGAGCGCGTCGGCATCGGCACGGAGATCTCCAAGGTCTCCGACGAGTCCTACTTCAAGGACCACATCGCCTCCGGCCAGTACGACCTCGCCCTGTACTCCTGGCCCGCCACGGCGTTCCCCGCCACCGACGCCCGCCCCGTCTACGCCAAGCCCGTCCCGGCCGCGGACGGCTCCCTGAACGTCGAGCAGAACTACACCCGCGTCGGCACCGACCAGGTCGACCAGCTCTTCGACGAGGCCGTGGCCACCCTCGACGAGGGCGAGTCCCGCTCCCTGATCCGCAAGGCCGACTCCCGCATCTGGGCGGCGGCCGGTTCGATCCCCCTCTTCCAGCGCCCCCAGCTCCTGGCGGCCCGCAAGAACCTGGTCAACACCGGCGCCTTCGGCTTCGGCACGCCGGTCTACGAGGACATGGGCTTCCTGAAGAAGGGCGCGAAGCCCGCGTCGGGCCCGTCGGCGAAGGGCTCGGCCGCCCCGTAGCTCCGGCAACGCCCGAACGCCTTGCCGTCACCGCCCGGCGCCCGGCGCCCGCACCATGAGATCAGCAGTGATCATGGTGCGGGCGCCGGGCGTCCGTGCACGGGGGACAGGGGCCCGCTCATGCGCGGCACGATACGGCTGACCTGCGCGGCCGGGATGGTCATCGGGGTGCTGGTGACGGGACTGACGGCGTGCACGGGAAGCGAGGGCGACGACGAGGCCGACCAGGGCCCGGGGTGAGAGAAGTGTCGGCGGACCTCCGCTACACCTGCCCGGACGGCAGGACCGTCTCCGGCCACGCCCGGAACTGGGCGGTCGACATCACAGGCGTGGCCGTCTGCGAGGAGCGCCCGGACTCGGCCCTGAGCCGGGAAGCCGCCCGGCGCTCCTGTGAACCGGCGGCTTCCTCCAGCCCGTCCGGATCCTGAGGAAGAGGGCGTTCAGCACCTCGCAAAAGGGCCTGACCTGCACCGACGTATCCCGGCTAACCTCTGCGGCCGCAGCCCCGTACCATGGGGTGTGGCCGTGGCATGTTGAGCCCGGCAGGGCCCGCGCACCGCAGACGTCCGCGCAGGGCATTCCTCACACTCCGGGAGAACGCCGCAATATGGCCACGCGCCACGACATCCGCAACGTCGCTATCGTCGCCCACGTCGACCACGGCAAGACCACCATCGTCGACGGCATGCTGAAGCAGGCCGGCGCCTTCGCCGCGCACCAGCTCGAAGGCGTCGACGACCGCATGATGGACTCGAACGACCTGGAGCGTGAGAAGGGCATCACGATCCTGGCCAAGAACACGGCGGTGAAGTACCACCCGAAGGACGGGGGGGACGTCATCACCATCAACATCATCGACACCCCCGGTCACGCCGACTTCGGTGGCGAGGTCGAGCGCGGTCTGTCGATGGTCGACGGTGTCGTCCTGCTCGTGGACGCCTCCGAGGGCCCGCTCCCGCAGACCCGCTTCGTGCTGCGCAAGGCGCTCCAGCAGCGGCTGCCCGTCATCCTCTGCATCAACAAGACGGACCGCCCGGACTCCCGGATCGACGAGGTCGTCAACGAGACCTACGACCTCTTCCTCGACCTGGACGCCGACGAGGAGCAGATCGAGTTCCCGATCGTCTACGCCTGCGGCCGCGACGGCATCGCCTCGCTGACCAAGCCGGACAACGGCACGGTCCCCGCCGACTCCACCAGCCTGGAGCCGTTCTTCTCCACGATCCTGGAGCACATCCCGGCCCCGACCTACGACGAGGCCGCCCCGCTCCAGGCCCACGTCACCAACCTGGACGCCGACAACTTCCTCGGCCGTATCGCGCTGCTCCGCGTCGAGCAGGGCGAGTTGCGCAAGGGCCAGACGGTCGCGTGGATGAAGCGCGACGGGTCCGTCAGCAGCGTCCGCATCTCCGAGCTGATGATGACCGAGGCGCTCACCCGCAAGCCGGCCGAGATGGCCGGCCCCGGTGACATCTGCGCGGTCGCCGGTATCCCGGACATCATGATCGGCGAGACCCTGGCCGACCCGGAGAACCCGGTCGCGCTGCCGCTGATCACGGTCGACGAGCCCGCGATCTCCATGGTCATCGGCACCAACACCTCCCCGCTGGTCGGCCGTGGCGCCACCGGCAAGGGCGCCGACAACAAGGCGGCCGTCAAGGACCGCAAGGTCACCGCCCGCCAGGTCAAGGACCGCCTCGACCGCGAGCTGATCGGTAACGTCAGCCTCCGGGTGCTGGACACCGAGCGGCCGGACGCCTGGGAGGTGCAGGGCCGTGGTGAGCTGGCGCTGGCCATCCTGGTCGAGACGATGCGCCGCGAGGGCTTCGAGCTGACCATCGGCAAGCCGCAGGTCGTCACCAAGGACGTGGACGGCAAGGTCTACGAGCCGGTCGAGCGCATGACGATCGACGTGCCCGAGGAGCACATGGGCGCGGTCACGCAGCTCATGGGTGTCCGCAAGGGCCGCATGGACAACATGTCCAACCACGGCTCCGGCTGGGTCCGCATGGAGTTCGTCGTCCCCTCCCGCGGCTTGATCGGTTTCCGGACCGAGTTCCTGACGCAGACCCGCGGCACGGGCATCGGCCACTCCATCCACGAGGGCTTCGAGCCCTGGTTCGGCAATCTCCAGACCCGTAACAACGGCTCCCTGGTCGCCGACCGCTCCGGTGCGGTCACCGCGTTCGCGATGACCAACCTGCAGGAGCGCGGCGTGCTGTTCGTGGAGCCGGGCACCGAGGTGTACGAGGGCATGATCGTCGGCGAGAACTCCCGCGCCGACGACATGGACGTCAACATCACCAAGGAGAAGAAGCTCACCAACATGCGGTCGTCGACGGCCGACGTGACCGAGTCGATCGTCCCGCCGCGCAAGCTGTCGCTGGAGCAGTCCCTGGAGTTCTGCCGGGACGACGAGTGCGTCGAGGTCACCCCGGAGGCCGTGCGCATCCGCAAGGTGAACCTGGACGCCCGCGAGCGCGCCCGCGCCGCGAGCCGCGCCAAGCACGGCTGACGCCCCCTTCCGACGGCACCGGGCACCCCGCATGGG
>NZ_JBHVCP010000044.1:32005-68630 GCF_042803315.1 Streptomyces sp. NPDC057424 | reverse complement strand
AGCCTCGAAGGCTCGGGCCACACCCGTCGGCGTCGGAACCGGATCAGGGCAGCTGCGCCGCCCGCGCTTCCCGCCGGTTGTCGCGGAAGTTGTTCACCCGCCGGGCCGTCGCGAACAGCGGAATCACCGCTCCCATGACCAGCTGGAGTGCACAGCCCGTCTGCAGCAGCAGCTGACCGCTCGGGGCGTCGAACGCCCACGCCGCCAGCAGACCCATGCTCAGCACGATCCACGACAGCATCGCCACCGCGAGCCGCCCCCGCGGCTTCGGGTACTCCACGCGGCTCACCATGAGCCACGCCGTCCCCAGGATCGCCATCAGTGTCGCCACGAAGGGGAGCTCCAGCAGCACGATGGACACGACCGTCAGCGCGCCGAACGGCGACGGCATGCCCTGGAACGTGCCGTCCTTCACGGTGACGCACGAGAAGCGGGCAAGCCGCAGCACCACCGCCAACAGCACAACGATCGCGCCCACCGCCGCGACCCGCTCGTGCGCGTCCCTCGCGACCATGCCGTACACGAGCACGAAGTACGCGGGCGCCAGACCGAAGCTGATCAGATCGGAGAGGTTGTCCAGCTCCGCACCCATCGGCGACGACCGCAGCTTGCGGGCGACGAGGCCGTCGAACAGGTCGAAGACGGCCGCGCACAGCATCAGTATGACGGCCGTGGCCGCGCTGTTGCGGGCCATGCCCGAGTCGTCGCCGGAGAGGTGCGGGATGAGGATGCCGGTGGTGGTGAAGTACACCGCCATGAAGCCGCAGGTGGCGTTGCCGAGCGTCAGGGTGTCCGCTATCGACAGGCGAAGAGAGAGGGGCATCTCCTCTTCTTCGTCCACCTCGTCGGCCTCCGGGACCCAGCCGGCCTTGGTATCAGGATCAATCACGGTCAATGCGAGTCACCCCAGCCACGGTCTTCTGTCCCACCTCGACCGCGACCTCCACGCCCTCGGGCAGGTAGAGGTCGACGCGCGAGCCGAAGCGGATCAGGCCGATCCGCTCGCCCTGCTCGACCTTCGTGCCCTGGGGCACGTAGGGAACGATGCGGCGGGCGACCGCGCCGGCGATCTGGATCATCTCGATGTCGCCGAGCTCGGTGTCGAAGTGCCACACGACACGCTCGTTGTTCTCGCTCTCCTTGTTGAAGGCGGGAACGAAGCCACCGGGGATGTGCTCGACCGACGTCACCGTGCCGGCCAGCGGCGCGCGGTTGACGTGGACGTTGAGCGGGCTCATGAAGATCGCGACGCGAGTGCGGCCGTCCTTCCACGGCATGATGCTCTGCACCACACCGTCGGCGGGCGAGATGACCCGGCCCTGGGTGATCTCACGCTCGGGGTCGCGGAAGAACCACAGCATCCCCGCCGCGAGCGCGGTGGCGGGAACGGCGACGGCCTTGGCGGCGCCGGAGCGCCGGGCCCGGGCCAGGCTGAGGGCTGCGGTGGCGACGGTCGGCAGGAGCCACGGCGATGCTCCGCGCGCGAGGCGTACGCCGGCCCGGCTGTCGCGTGGTGCAGAGGTTTGGCTGTGGGGCATGGATGACCTTCGTAGCGGATGATGCCGCACTCTGACGGGGGACGGCGGCTTTCCGGCGATCGTAGCGGCTCGGGGCCGTAACTGGGTAAGCCAGGCAGCCGAGTCGGCGGCAGAAGAGTGCTGACGGGGTGTGATCTTCTTCTCCAAGAAAACACCCCGTATCCGGACATCTAGCCCTGGAATCGATACTCTTCGAGCAGCCGCCTGCCGATGATCATTTTCTGGATCTCGGCGGTACCTTCACCGATGAGCAGCATCGGAGCCTCACGGTAGAGGCGCTCGATCTCGTACTCCTTGGAGAAGCCGTAGCCGCCGTGGATCCGGAAGGCGTCTTCGACGACCTCCTTGCAGTACTCGGAGGCGAGGTACTTCGCCATCCCGGCCTCGAGGTCGTTTCGCTCCCCGGAGTCCTTTTTGCGTGCTGCGTTCACCATCATCGCATGGGCGGCCTCGACCTTGGTAGCCATCTCGGCCAGCTTGAACTGGATCGCCTGGTGCTGCGCGATCGGCTTCCCGAAGGTGTGACGCTGCTGCGCGTACTGGACGCCCAGTTCGAACGCACGCTGAGCGACGCCGCAACCACGCGCCGCCACGTTGACGCGGCCGACCTCCACGCCGTCCATCATCTGGTAGAAACCACGGCCGGTGACCCCGCCGAGCACGCGATTCGCAGGAATCCGCAGGCCATCCATGATGAGTTCGGTGGTGTCGACCCCCTTGTAACCCATCTTGTCGATCTTGCCGGGGATGGTGAGGCCGGGGCGCACCTCGCCGAAACCGGGCTCCTTCTCGACCAGGAAGGTGGTCATCGACTTGTGGGGCGCGGTGCCCTCGGGGTGACCTTCGTCACTCTTTACCAGAACGGCCACCAGCGACGACGTTCCGCCGTTCGTCAGCCACATCTTCTGGCCGTTGAGGACGTACTCCTCGCCGTCCTTCACCGCCTTCGACGTGATCGCCGACACGTCCGAGCCGAGGGCCGGCTCCGACATCGAGAACGCGCCCCGGATGTCACCGGCCGCCATCCTCGGCAGGAAGTGGTCCTTCTGCTCCTGCGTGCCGTGCTGCTTGAGCATGTACGCCACGATGAAGTGCGTGTTGATGATGCCGGACACCGACATCCACCCGCGGGCGATCTCCTCCACGCACAGCGCGTAGGTCAGGAGCGACTCGCCCAGGCCCCCGTACTCCTCGGGGATCATCAGGCCGAACAGGCCCAACTCCTTCAGCCCGTCGACGATCTGCTGCGGGTACTCGTCGCGGTGCTCCAGCTCCGTGGCGACCGGAAGGATCTCCTTGTCCACGAAGTCCCGGACGGTGGACAGGATCTCCTGCTGGACGTCCGTCAGACCGGCCGTCTGGGCGAGTCGCGCCATGGCTACTTCTCCTGCTCCTTGAGCTCGGGGCGGCCGGGCTGCTCGCCGCCGCGCTCCTTGATGTACGTCTCGGTCGGCACCATCACCTTGCGGCGGAACACACAGACCAGCGTGCCGTCCTGCTTGTAGCCCTTGGTCTCGACGTGGACGATGCCGCGGTCGTTCTTCGACTTCGACGGCCACTTGTCGAGCACCGTCGTCTGGCCGTAGAGCGTGTCGCCGTGGAAGGTCGGCGCCACGTGCTTCAGCGACTCGATCTCCAGGTTGGCGATCGCCTTGCCGGAGATGTCCGGCACGGACATGCCGAGCAGCAGCGAGTAGATGTAGTTCCCGACGACGACGTTCTTGCCGAAGTCCGTCGTCTTCTCCGCATAGTTCGTGTCCATGTGGAGCGGGTGGTGGTTCATGGTGAGGAGACAGAACAGGTGGTCGTCGTACTCCGTGACCGTCTTTCCCGGCCAGTGCTTGTACGTCGCCCCGACCTCGAACTCCTCGTAGGTGCGCCCGAACTGCATCGCACTCAGCGCCTTTCTAGTCGGTGGGGATCTCGAACTTGCTGGTGCGCTGCATGCCGGCGGCACGGCCCTTGCCGGAGATGACCAGGGCCATCTTGCGGCTGGCCTCGTCGATCATCTCGTCGCCGAGCATCGCGGAGCCCTTCTTGCCGCCCGCCTCGGACGTGTAGTAGTCGTACGCGTCCAGGATCAGCTCGGCGTGGTCGTAGTCCTCCTGCGACGGCGAGAAGATCTCGTTGGACGCCTCGACCTGGCCCGGGTGCAGCACCCACTTGCCGTCGAAGCCGAGGGCCGCGGCGCGCTGGGCGACCTCGCGGTAGCCGTCGATGTTGCGGATCTGCAGGTAGGGGCCGTCGATCGCCTGGAGGTTGTTGGCGCGGGCGGCCATCAGGATCTTCATCAGGATGTAGTGGTAGGCGTCCGCCGGGTAGCCGGGCGGCTGCTCGCCCACCACCAGCGACTTCATGTTGATGGACGCCATGAAGTCGGCCGGGCCGAAGATGATCGTCTCGACGCGCGGCGAGGCCTGCGCGATCTCGTTGACGTTGTTCAGGCCCTGCGCGTTCTCGATCTGCGCCTCGATGCCGATCTTGCCGACCTCGAAGCCCATCGTCTTCTCGATCTGCGTCAGCAGCAGGTCCAGGGCGACGACCTGCTGGGCCGTCTGCACCTTCGGCAGCATGATGCAGTCGAGGTTCTGGCCGGCACCCTCGACGACCGTGACGACGTCGCGGTACGTCCACTCGGTCGTCCAGTCGTTGACGCGGACCACCCTCGTCTTGCCCGTCCAGTCGCCCTCGTTGAGGAACTTGACGATGGTGTGCCGCGCCTCGGGCTTGGCGAGCGGGGCGCACGCGTCCTCCAGGTCGAGGAAGACCTGGTCCGCCGGGAGGCCCTGCGCCTTCTCCAGGAAGCGGGGGTTGCTGCCCGGTACGGCCAGGCAGGAACGCCGCGGGCGGAGACGGTTGACGGTCATGCGGGGACCTCCAGAGGGTCGAGCTTGTTCGCTTTCCGGATCTCGTCGACGATGCGGCCGATGATTCCGGTGATGTCGAAGTCCTTCGGGGTGAAGACCGCGGCCACTCCGGCTGCCCTGAGCTGCTCGGCATCACCGTTCGGGATGATGCCACCGGCGATCACCGGAATATCTGTGGCACCCGCCACACGGAGCCGTTCGAGCACGTCCGGCACCAGCTGGGCGTGCGAGCCGGACAGGATGGACAGGCCCACCGCGTGCACGTCCTCGGCGAGGGCCGCGTCCACGATCTGCTCGGGCGTCAGCCGGATGCCCTGGTAAACCACCTCGAAGCCGGCGTCCCGGGCGCGCACGGCGATCTGCTCGGCGCCGTTGGAGTGCCCGTCCAGGCCCGGCTTGCCGACCAGGAAGCGCAGCTTGCCCACGCCCAGGTCCTTGGCCGTGAGGTCGACCTTGCGGCGCACCAGGGCGAGCGTGCTGCCCTCCTCGACGGGGACGGCCACGGGCGCGGAGGAGACGCCCGTGGGGGCCCGGAACTCGCCGAACACCTCGCGCAGGGCCCCGGCCCACTCGCCGGTCGTCGCCCCCGCGCGGGCGCACTCCAGGGTGGCCTCCATGAGGTTCTCGGTGCCGCGCGCTGCCTCCTTCAGCCGTTCCAGCGCCTTGCAGGGCCGCGGGTGGTTGAAGGGCGGCTGGTAGCGGCTGTCGCGCCACTGCTGGAGCGAGGCGATGACCCGGGCCTCGACCGCCGGGTCGACCGTCTGGATCGCGGTGTCCAGATCGGCGGTCAGCGGGTTCGGCTCGGTGCCCTCGAAGATGTTGACGCCGATGATCTTCTCCTGGCCGGACTCGATCCGGCCCCGGCGCTCGGCGTGCGAGGCCACCAGCTGCGACTTGAGGTAGCCGGACTCGACGGCCGCCATCGCGCCGCCCATCTCCTGGATGCGGTCGATCTCGGCGAACGCCTCCTCGACCAGCTGGCCCACCTTCGCCTCGATCACCTTCGAACCCTCGAAGATGTCCTCGTACTCCAGCAGATCGCTCTCGTACGCCAGCACCTGCTGGATGCGCAGCGACCACTGCTGGTCCCAGGGGCGGGGCAGGCCGAGGGCCTCGTTCCAGGCGGGGAGCTGCACGGCACGCGCGCGGGCGTCCTTGGAGAGGGTGACGGCCAGCATCTCCAGGACGATCCGCTGGACGTTGTTCTCCGGCTGTGCCTCCGTCAGGCCCAGGGAGTTGACCTGGACGCCGTAGCGGAAGCGGCGCTGCTTGGGGTTCTCGATGCCGTAGCGCTCACGGGTGATGCGGTCCCAGATGCGGCCGAACGCCCGCATCTTGCACATCTCCTCGACGAAGCGGACGCCTGCGTTCACGAAGAAGGAGATGCGCGCGACGACGTCGCCCATGCGCTCCTGCGGCACCTGGCCGGAGTCGCGCACGGCGTCGAGGACGGCGATCGCGGTGGACATCGCGTACGCGATCTCCTGGACCGGTGTGGCGCCCGCCTCCTGCAGGTGGTAGCTGCAGATGTTGATCGGGTTCCACTTCGGGAGGTGGGAGACCGTGTACGCGATCATGTCCGTCGTCAGGCGGAGCGAGGGCCCCGGCGGGAAGACGTGCGTGCCCCGGGACAGGTACTCCTTGACGATGTCGTTCTGGGTCGTGCCCTGGAGCTTGGTGATGTCCGTACCCTGCTCCTCGGCGACGACCTGGTAGAGCGCCAGCAGCCACATGGCGGTGGCGTTGATCGTCATCGAGGTGTTCATCTGCTCCAGGGGGATGTCCTGGAACAGCCGGCGCATGTCACCGACGTGCGCGATCGGCACGCCGACCCGGCCGACCTCGCCGCGGGCGAGGACGTGGTCGGAGTCGTAGCCGGTCTGCGTCGGCAGGTCGAACGCCACCGACAGACCTGTCTGGCCCTTGGCGAGGTTGCGCCGGTACAGCTCGTTGGACGCCTCGGCCGTGGAGTGACCGGCGTAGGTGCGCATGAGCCACGGCCGGTCCTTCTCCCGCTTGCCTTCAGTGGGCTGACGCTCAGTCATGCAGCGCTCCTCAGATGTTCCGGAAGCGGTTGATGGCGTCGATGTGCTGGGCGCGCTTGGCCTCGTCGCGCACGCCCAGGCCCTCCTCGGGGGCCATGCACAGCACGCCGACCTTGCCCTGGTGGAGGTTGCGGTGCACGTCGTAGGCGGCCTGGCCGGTGTCCTGAAGGGAGTACACCTTCGACAGGGTCGGGTGGATCTTGCCCTTCGCGATGAGCCGGTTGGCCTCCCAGGCCTCGCGGTAGTTGGCGAAGTGCGAGCCGATGATCCGCTTCAGCGACATCCACAGGTAGCGGTTGTCGTACTCGTGCATGTAGCCCGAGGTCGAGGCGCAGGTGGTGATGGTGCCGCCCTTGCGGGTGACGAAGACACTCGCGCCGAAGGTCTCGCGGCCGGGGTGCTCGAAGACGATGTCGATGTCCTCCCCGCCGGTGAGCTCGCGGATGCGCTTGCCGAAGCGCTTCCACTCCTTCGGGTCCTGGGTGTTCTCGTCCTTCCAGAACTTGTAGCCCTCGGCGTTGCGGTCGATGATCGCCTCGGCGCCCATCGAGCGGCAGATGTCCGCCTTCTGGTCGCTGGAGACGACACAGATCGGGTTGGCGCCGCCGGCCAGCGCGAACTGGGTGGCGTAGCTGCCGAGTCCACCGCTCGCGCCCCAGATCAGGACGTTGTCGCCCTGCTTCATGCCGGCGCCGTTGCGGGAGACCAGCTGCCGGTAGGCGGTGGAGTTGACCAGGCCGGGGGCGGCGGCCTCCTCCCACGACAGGTGGTCGGGCTTCGGCATCAGCTGGTTGGACTTGACCAGGGCGATCTCGGCGAGGCCGCCGAAGTTGGTCTCGAAGCCCCAGATGCGCTGCTCGGGGTCGAGCATCGTGTCGTTGTGGCCGTCGCTGGACTCCAGCTCGACGGACAGGCAGTGCGCGACGACCTCGTCACCGGGGCGCCAGGCGTTGACGCCCGGGCCGGTGCGCAGGACGACGCCCGCGAGGTCGGAGCCGATGATGTGGTACGGCAGGTCGTGGCGCTTGGCCAGCTCGTTGGTGCGGCCGTAGCGCTCCAGGAAGCCGAAGGTGGACAGCGGCTCGAAGATCGACGTCCACACGGAGTTGTAGTTCACCGAGGAGGCCATGACGGCCACCAGCGCCTCGCCCGGGCCGAGCTCGGGAAGCGGCACCTCGTCCAGGTGGATCGACTTGCGGGGGTCCTTGTCGCGGGTCTCGAGGCCCGCGAACATCTCCGTCTCGTCCTTGTGCACGGTGATCGCGCGGTACGACTCGGGGAGCGGGAGGGCGGCGAAGTCCTCCGACGTGGAGTCGGGCGACTGGATCGCGGCCAGGATGTCCTTAACGGTCACGGTGTTGCCTCCGGCGGTGAGCGCCCTGAGGGAGGGGCGCCGATGGTTTCTTCGGTGCTGCTGAGGGTTGAGGGTGTGCCGTCGGTTCGGCGGTGGTGCTGTTCGGCAGCGCTGGGTGGCGCGGGAGGTTGCCTGTGACGCAGGCGCCCGGGCGAGCAGGCGGGTGAGCTTGCTGGGACGTCGCCCGGACCTCTTCAACGTATGACACCGCGTGTCACCCCGCAAGGCACTGAGTGCCAGAAGTTGACCTCAGATGAAATCTTTACGTAACAAATGAGCGATGATCGATCGAATGGCCTCTGTGAGAGCCTGCAAAACGGCCCCTGACATGCCAAAACGGCCACCCCGTGGGGTGGCCGTCATCACACAGGTGAAGGGGGCTCAGCGCTCCTTGAGCGCCTGCTCGATGGTCCGCATGACCTCGTCCAGCGGCGCGTCGGTGCGGGCGACCGTCACCAGCACCTCGCCCTGCGCCGAGGCCGTGGCCGCGGCCGGCTGCGGTTCCGTGGAGCGCCCGGCCCCGATACCCGTGCCGAAGGTCTTGCGCACGATCGCGAAGGCGTGGTCCAGCTGCGCCTCCACGTCCCCCTGGCCGCCCGCGCGCAGCCAGCGCCGCAGCACGTGGTTGTGAGCCGTGACCACCGCGGACGCGGCGACCTCCGCCAGCAGCGGATCGTCGTTGGCGTCGTCGGCGTGCGCGCGCTCGTCGAAGTGGCCGAGGAGATAGCGGGTGAAGAGGCGCTCGTAGCGGGCCACCGACGCGATCTCCGCCTCCCGCAGGGTGGGCACCTCGCGCGTCAGCTTGTAGCGGGCGACCGAGATCTCCGGCCGCGCCGCGTACATCCTCATGACTTCCTTGATGCCGCGGCACACCGTGTCGAGCGGATGCTCGTGCGCGGGCGCGGCGTTGAGCACCGCCTCGGCGCGGATCAGGGTGTCGTCGTGGTCCGGGAAGATCGCCTCTTCCTTGGAGCGGAAGTGGCGGAAGAAGGTGCGGCGGGCGACCCCGGCCTGGGCCGCGATCTCGTCGACGGTGGTCGCCTCGTACCCCTTGGTCGCGAACAGTTCCATCGCGGCGGCCGCCAGTTCCCGGCGCATCTTGAGCCGCTGGGCGGCGGCGCGGGAGCCGGCGGCGCTCTCCGGCGCGTCGGCCGTAGCTGGTGTACGTGAGGACTTGGCGGGCTGGGGCATGCCCTGAACGTACTGCATGTGCGCAGCTCGGTGCGCATGACCTGGTGCTCCCCGGGGCCCGGGGGGCGGGGGAGGGGCGGGCCGTCCGGCCGGGTGGAACCGGTCCGGGCCGAGCAGGCCGCCCCACTCCGCGCCGGGCCGGAACCAGTCGCCGGGACGTTCAGCGCTTGGCATATTCGCGGAAGCCACGGCCGGTCTTGCGGCCGAGGCAGCCCGCGGCCACCAGGTGCTCCAGCAGCGGGGCCGGAGCGAGCCCCGGGTCGCGGAACTCGCGGTGCAGGACCTTCTCGATGGCGAGCGAGACGTCCAGCCCGACGACGTCCAGCAGTTCGAACGGGCCCATCGGGTATCCGCCGCCCAGCTTCATCGCCGCGTCGATGTCGTCGAGCGTCGCGTAGTGCTCCTCCACCATCTTGATCGCGTTGTTGAGGTACGGGAACAGCAGCGCGTTCACGATGAACCCGGCGCGGTCACCGCAGTCGACCGGGTGCTTCCTGATCCGGCCGCACACCTCGCGGACCGTCGCGTGGACGTCGTCGGCGGTCAGCACCGTGCGGACGACCTCGACCAGCTTCATGGCCGGCGCCGGGTTGAAGAAGTGCATGCCGATCACGTCCTGCGGGCGCGAGGTGGCCCGGGCGCAGGCGACGACCGGCAGCGACGAGGTCGTGGTGGCCAGGATCGCGCCCGGCTTGCACACCTTGTCCAGGGCCGCGAACAGCTGCCGCTTGACCTCCAGGTCCTCGGCGACCGCCTCCACGGCCAGGTCGACGTCGGCGAAGTCGTCGTAGGTGCCCGTGGCGGTGATGCGGTCCAGGGTCTCGGCTGCGGCCTCGGCGGTCATCCGGCCCTTGTCGACCGAGCGGTTCAGGGACTTGCCGATCCGGGCCTTCGCCGTCTGCGCCTTCTCCGTGCTGCGGGCGGCCAGGACCACCCCGTACCCGGCCTTGGCGAAGACCTCGGCGATACCGGAGGCCATGGTGCCCGAGCCCGCGACGCCGACCGAGCGGACCTCGCGGCCGGGAACCAGGTCGCCGCCCTCCAGCGGGGTCAGCGCGTCCCGCACCACGGCCGGGCTGCCCGGCGCCTCGTACGTGTAGAAGCCGCGCCCCGCCTTGCGGCCGGTCAGGCCCGCCTCGCTGAGCTGCTTGAGGATCGGGGCCGGGGCGTGCAGCCGGTCGCGGGAGGCGGCGTACATGGCCTCCAGGACCGTGCGCGCGGTGTCGACACCGATCAGGTCCAGCAGCGCCAGCGGGCCCATGGGCAGCCCGCAGCCCAGCCGCATCGCGGCGTCGATGTCCTCGCGGGAGGCGTACTTCGCCTCGTACATCGCGGCCGCCTGGTTGAGGTAGCCGAACAGCAGGCCGTCCGCGACGAATCCGGGGCGATCGCCGACCGCGACGGGCTCCTTGCCCAGGTCGAGCGCGAGGTCGGTGACCGCCGTGACGGCCTCCGGCGCGGTCAGCACCGAGGAGACGACCTCGACCAGCCTCATCGCCGGGGCCGGGTTGAAGAAGTGCAGGCCCAGCACCCGCTCGGGGCGGGACGAGTCGGCGGCCAGGCGGGTCACCGACAGGGCGTTGGTGCCCGTCGCCAGGATCGTCCCGGGGCGCACGATCCCGTCCAGCTCCCGGAAGATCTGCTGCTTGACCTCGTACGACTCCGGGGCCACCTCGATGACCAGGTCGGCATCGGCCGCGGTGCCCAGGTCGGCGGAGGTGCGGACCCGGCCGAGGATCTCGGTGCGCTCCTGCTCGGTCAGCCGCCCGCGCTCGACGCCACGGGCGGTGGAGGCCTCCAGGGCGGCGACGCACTGCGCGGCCTGGGACTCGCTGATGTCGATGCCGACGACCGTGCGGCCGGCCTTGGCGAGGACCTCGGCGATGCCGGTGCCCATCGTGCCGAGGCCGACGACGGCGATGGTCTGCAGCGGGGACTGGGACGGGTCGGAAAGGGGAGTGGCCATCGCGGGACTCCAGGATGAGGGTGACGACGGGGAACGCGCTCCGGGTGCGCCGAAGGCGGCCCGGCGGAAGCCGGACCACGGGCGCACCGGGTGCGTGAGAGTGCGGGTGTTGGCCGGGCTGCGAAGCGCACACGCCCGGTGCCGCGCCGCGGGCGTGCACACGCCCGGGGTGAACGGCGGGTCCGACCGGCCCTGTCCCGGGGCCGAGCCGTACTGCGGTACCTGAGGCACCGAACCGACTGCTCCCGCGACAGCCGCGTCACCAGACCACCGCGAGGAAATGCGAGTGGGTAACTCGCTCGTCTGAGCTTAACCGGCGGGTAACGAGCGCGCCAGCCCTCGGGTTTGTGATGTACGTCCCCGCGCGGCTCGCGCCGCCCCTAACCTCTGAGTCATGGACGAAGAGTTGCGATCACTCACGGAGCGCTTACGGCAGGAGTCGGGGGCCCCGCCCGCGTTCGAGCGGCTCGTGGCGACCGACGACCTCGACGCCCTGGCAGCGGTGCTGACCGAACCCGGGCAGCACCTGTGGGCGAGGGAGCTGGCCGCGTTCCGGCTGGGGCTCGCGCGGGACCGGCGGGCCTTCGAGGCCCTGGTGCTGCTGCTCAACCACCGTGACCCACCGCGCTGCGCCTCCGCCGCCCATGCCCTCGCCCGGCTCGGCGACCCCCGTACCGCCCGGGCGGCCGCCGCCCTGGCCACCAACGAACTGCGGGTCGCCTACGCCCTGCACCCGGTGCGGCTCCTGGTCGAGCTGCGCGCCCCGGAGGCGGTGCCGGCGCTGATCACCACGCTCCAGCGGCGCCTGCGCCCGCACGACCCGTACCGCCGCGTGGCCCTCGCCTGCGTGGACGGCCTCGGCACGCTGGGCGACGTCCGGGCCAGATCCGTCCTGAACGAGGCCCTCGCGCATCCGGCGCTGGCCGAGGCGGCGGTGCGGGCGCTGGGGCGGATTCCGAAGCGGAGGTGACGTCAGCGGGGGAGCGCCCTGGTGTACCGCACCTCGGGGACCGCGACCCCGTCCACCTCGAAGGGCTCCTCGGCGCCGTCCGCCCGGAAGCCGGCCCGTTCGTAGAAGCGGCGGGCCCGGTCGTTCTCCTTGAGCACCCACAGGAGGATACGGCCGTGGCCCGCGGCGGTGCAGCGCGCGAGGGACTCCGTGAGCAGCGCCTGACCGACGCCTCGTCCCACCTGGTCCGGGTGGACGTAGATGGCGTACAACTCGGCGTCCCCGGTGAGGACTTCGCCCTCCCGGTACCGGCCGTGGCACGCCCAGCCGAGGAGCTCGCCCCTGGCGTCCTCGGCCACCAGGTTCACCACACTGCCGTCGCCCTGCGAGAGGTACGTACGACGGCGCTCGGCGTCCTCCTCGAGGCTGAGCCCGTCCAGGTACGACTGCGGGATCAGGCCCCGGTAGGCGCTCTGCCATCCGCGGGTGCGGATCTCCGCGACGCGGTCGCAGTCGGCGATCGTCATCTCCCGAACGCGCAGGCCGCTCATTCCGGCACCACCGCGAACGCCTCGACCTCCAGCAGGAACTCCGGCCGGACCAGCGCGGCGACCTGCACCGCCGAAGCGGCCGGCAGCCGGTCGTCGGGTATGTGCTCGGCGCGGGCCGCGCGGATGGCGGGCATGTGGGCCATGTCCGTGACGAAGTAGGTGAGTTTGACGACGTCGTCGAAGGTCGCACCGGCGGCCGCCAGGCAGCGTCGGAGATTCTCGAAGACCTGGCGCGCCTGCGTCGCAGGGTCGCCCTCGCCGACCAGCCGCCTGCGCTCGTCGAGCGCGAGCTGGCCGGAGATCGCCACGAAACGGCCCGTGCCGATGACGGCATGGCTGTACTGGGCCGCGGCCGCGACGCCGTCGGGGGCGGGGATCCTCGTCAGCTCACTCATGGGTCCATGGTGGACCATGGGACTGACAGCGCCCGTCCCCGACGGATCGTCAGCCGTTCAGTGACGGAAGCCGAGCAGGCCGTGCAGCGCCGAACCGTTCGGGGAGGCCGACGCCCCCCTTGCCGAAGCCGAAGCCGAAGCCGAAGCCGAAGCCGCAGCCGCGGGCTTCGGGTCGGGCAGCGCCTCGCACACCGCGTCCGCCTGGCCGTGGCCGCGCGGCACGGTGCCGTCCGTCAGGTACGCCGCCAGGTGCCGGTCCAGGCAGGTGTTGCCGCTCAGCGTGATGCCGTGGTTGCCGCCGCCCTCCTCGACCACCAGGCTGGAGCGGGCCAGCAGACGGTGCACGGTGACGCCACCCTCGTACGGGGTGGCCGCGTCGCCGGTCGCCTGGAACAGCAGGACCGGCGGCAGCTTGCCGTTGGCCACGTTCACCGGGCGCAGCGAGTCCGCAGGCCAGAACGCGCACGGCGCGTTGTACCAGGCGTTGTTCCAGGTCATGAACGGCGCCTTCTCGTACACCGCCCAGTTGTCCTTGCGCCACTGCCGCCAGTCGCGCGGCCAGTCGGCGTCCCGGCACTGCACCGAGGTGTAGACGCTGTAGCCGTTGTCGCCGGAGGCGTCGACCGCGCCGAAGTTCTCGTACGCCTCGACCAGCGGCTCGGGGTCCTTGTCGTTCACGTACGCCGCGAACGCCTCCGCCAGGCTCGGCCAGTAGCCGTTGTAGTAGCCGCCCGGGATGAAGGTGTCCTCCAGCTCCGAGGCGCCCACCGTGCCGTCCGCCGGCTTCTTGGCGAGGGCCGCGCGCATCGCGTACCACTTCGCCTCGATCTTCTCCGGATCGGTGCCGAGCCGGTACGTCGCGTCATACTTGGCGACCCAGGCCAGGAAGGCGCGGTGGCGGTCGTTGAAGGCCACGTCCTGGTTGAGGTTGGCCTCGTACCAGACGTCGGTCGGGTCGACGACGGAGTCCAGGACCAGGCGCCGGACCCGCTCCGGGAAGAACTTGGCGTAGACCGCGCCCAGGTAGGTGCCGTAGGAGTAGCCGAAGTAGTTGATCTTCTTGGCGCCCAGGGCCTGCCGGATGGCGTCCATGTCGCGCACGGCGCTGGTGGTGTTGATGTACGGCAGGAGGTGCCCGTACTTCTTGCCGCAGGCCGCGGCGAAGGACCTGGCCCGGTCGAGGTTGGCCTTCTCGATCGCGGGCGTCGTCGGCAGGGAGTTCGGGCGGACCGGGCCGAAGTGGCCCGGCTTGCAGTCCAGGGCGGGCTTGCTCGCCCCCACGCCGCGCGGGTCGAAGCCGATGACGTCGTACTGGGCCGCGACCTTCGCGGGCAGCGAGGACGCGACGAACCCGGCGAGCGTCAGCCCGCTGCCGCCGGGACCGCCGGGGTTGACCAGCAGCGGGCCCTGGTAGGTCCGGGCGGTGTGCGGGACGCGGGACAGGGCGAGGGTGATCTTCTCCCCGTGCGGCCTGCGGTGGTCGAGCGGCACCTTCAGGGACGCGCACTGGAGCGTCGGGTAGTTCTCGGTGGCGCAGCTCTTCCAGGCGAGCTTCGTGCTCTGCGTGGTGTTCGCGGTGCCGGGTGCGCTCGCCTCGGCGGGAACGGCCGTGAAGGTCCCGGCCATGACGACGGCGGCGCCGCACAGAGCGGCTGCGCGTTTTCTCATGGAGTCCTCCCAGGACGGCGGGATGAAGGACCGCGAGGGTCGCCGTCCTCGCCGCATCGTCCCGGAAACCGGTCCCGGAAGAACTCATTCCGTCAAACTCATGACCCAATTGGATCTTCGGATGCGCTCGAATGCTCGTAAAAGGTGCCGGTCTCGCATTCTCCGGGTGACTCGACGTCTCCTAGAGGAGCGAGAGTTGGGTCGGTCCCGCCATCGGCGGCTCCCCAGCCGGCCCGGTGGGCCGGATCCGCCGCGGCGTCTGCGCGCGCGTGGGCCCGATGCCGTACTCCTCGGCCAGTTCGTGCACCTGACGGGTGATCCGCCGCTGGTACCACTTCGGGGCGTAGGAGCCCTCCGCGTACAGCCGCTCGTAACGGGCCACCAGATACGGATGGTGCTGCCCCAGCCAGGCCGTGAACCACTCGCGGGCGCCGGGCCGCAGATGCAGCACCAGCGGTGTCACGGACGTGGCACCGGAGGCCGCGATCGCCCGCACGGTGGCGCGGAGTTGGGCGGGCGTGTCGCTCAGGAAGGGGATCACCGGTGCCATCAGCACCCCGCAGCCGATGCCGTGTTCACCCAGGGTGCGGACGACCTCCAGGCGCCGGTCCGGCGCGGGCGTGCCCGGCTCGACGGTGCGCCAGAGCTCCTGGCCGGTGAAGCCGACCGACACGGAGATGCCGACGTCGGTCACCTGAGCCGCCTGCTTGAGCAGCTCCAGGTCGCGCAGGATGAGCGTGCCCTTGGTGAGGATCGAGAAGGGGTTCGCGTGGTCGCGCAGCGCCGCGATGATGCCCGGCATCAGGCGGTAGCGGCCCTCGGCGCGCTGGTAGCAGTCGACGTTCGTGCCCATGGCGATGTGCTCGCCCTGCCAGCGGCGCGAGCCGAGCTGCCTGCGCAGCAGCTCCGGCGCGTTGACCTTGACCACGATCTGGCTGTCGAAGCCGAGGCCCGTGTCGAGATCCAGGTAGCTGTGCGTCTTGCGCGCGAAGCAGTACACGCACGCGTGCGAGCAGCCCCGATAGGGGTTGACCGTCCACTGGAACGACATCCGTGAGACCGCCGGCACCCGGTTGATGACCGACCGGGCCCGGATCTCGTGGAACGTGATCCCGCGGAACTCCGGCGTGTCGAACGCCCGGGTCGTGACCGCGTCCGCGCCGAACAGCGCGGCATCGGCCCGGCTGTGTTCGGAGTCCACTGTGAGGTTCTCCCAGCGCATGACGCCTCCTCGATAGCACTGGGCCACAGAATAGAACACATGTTCCCTTGATCGTGCGAGGATGTTTTCCGGCCGTGTTCGACCGGGTTGCGCCACCCCGATTTGGGGGGCCGGGCAGCGGAGTGGTTGGCTTGCCCCGACCCCCGAGCAACCATGTCCTGGAGGAAAGCGATGGCGCAGGTCGAGGCCACTACGGAGCGGATCGTCGCGGCGGACGCGGAGACGGTGTTCGACGCCCTCGCCGACTACAGCGGCACGCGCGCGAAGCTGCTGCCCGAGCAGTTCAGCGAATACGAGGTCCGGGAGGGCGGTGACGGGGAGGGCACCCTCGTGCACTGGAAGCTCCAGGCCACCAGCAAGCGCGTGCGCGACTGCCTCCTGGAGGTCGGCGAGCCGACCGACGGCGAGCTCGTCGAGAAGGACCGCAACTCCTCCATGGTCACCACCTGGCGGGTCACCCCGGCCGGCGAGGGCAAGTCCCGGGTCGTCGTGACCACCACCTGGACCGGCGCCGGCGGCATCGGCGGCTTCTTCGAGAAGACCTTCGCGCCCAAGGGTCTCGGCCGGATCTACGACGCGATGCTCGCCAAGCTCGCCGCCGAGGTCGAGAAGTAGCCCGCCCCAAGAGTCAAACCACCGGGGGGTGTTGCGCCCCTCACCGGTTCGAGTGATCTCCGTACGGCTCGCTCCTGTGCCGTAACTCGTCGCGCTTGCTCGTAGTTGTCGCTTTTACGCGGGAATTGCGCGGCAGCGCGACGAGGGGAGCGGTGAGTGGGCGGGATCACTCTGGCGCAGGACGAACCGGCGGTGGCACCTCCCGACACCCCCGCACCACCGCCGGATCCGGACACCCGACCCAGCCCGCGCCGGGTGCGGTTGATCTTCTTCGCTCTCATGCCGGCCCTGCTCCTGGCCGCATTGGAGCAGATGATCGTCGCCACCGCGCTCCCGAAGATCGTCGGTGAACTGCACGGCCTGGACCGGATGTCCTGGGCGATCACCGCCTACCTGCTCACCGCCACCGTCGGACTGCCGATCTACGGCAAGCTCGGCGACCTCCTCGGTCGCAAGGGCGTCTTCCAGTTCGCGATCGTCGTCTTCATCGCCGGCTCCGCGCTCGCGGGCCGGGCGCAGACCATGGACCAGCTGATCGCCTTCCGTGCCCTGCAGGGCGTCGGCGCGGGCGGCCTCATGATCGGCGTCCAGGCGATCATCGCGGACATCGTGCCGCCCCGGCAGCGCGGCCGCTACATGGGTCTGATCGGCGCCTCCTTCGGCCTCGCCTCCGTGGCCGGACCGCTGCTCGGCGGCTACTTCACGGACCACCTCTCCTGGCGCTGGTGCTTCTACGTCAACGTCCCCTTCGGCCTGGTCACCCTCGCCGTCGTCGCCGTCACGCTGAAGCTGCCCAAGCCGGCCGTCAGGGCCCGGCTGGACGTCCTCGGCGCGCTGCTGCTGACCGCCGCCTCCACCTGCCTGGTCCTGCTGACCAGTTGGGGCGGCACCGAGTACGCCTGGGACTCGCGCATGATCCTCGGCCTCGCGGCCGGAGCGGCGGCGGCGACCGTCCTCTTTCTCGTCACCGAGCACTTCGCCGTCGAACCCCTGATCCCGCTGCGGCTGTTCAAGGACTCCGTCTTCAACGTCACCGGCCTGGTGGGCCTGGTGATCGGGGTGGCTCTCTTCGGCGCCACCAGCTATCTGCCGACGTACCTGCAGATGGCCGACGGGGCCTCCGCCACCGAGTCGGGCCTGCTCATGCTGCCGATGATGGCCGGCATCGTCGGCGCCTCGGTCATCGCCGGCCAGCTCATCAGCCACACCGGCCGCTACAAGGTCTACCCGATCCTCGGGGCTGCCCTCTCCGTCGCCGGCATGTGGCTGCTGTCCCGCCTGGAGGTCGGCACGCCCCGGCTGCACTACGGCATCTGGATGGCCGTCCTCGGTGCCGGCATCGGCATGGTGATGCCGGTTCTGATCCTCGCCGTGCAGAACTCCGTGCGCCCCGGCGACCTCGGCACCGCCACCAGCGCCAACAACTACTTCCGGCAGATCGGCGGCAGCGTCGGCGCCGCCGTCTTCGGCACGCTGTTCGCCGACCGGCTCACCGACGCCCTCGCCGAGCGCCTGCCCCCGAGCACGGGCACCGGGCTCCCGGACCCCGAGTCCATCACCCCGCAGCTCGTGCACGCACTGCCCCCGGTCCTGCGCGACGGCTACATCCGGGCGTATGCCGACGCCATGCCGCGGATCTTCCTCTACCTGGTGCCGGTGCTCGTCCTCGGACTGGTCATCGCCCTCTTCCTCAAGGAGAAACCCCTGGTGTCCCACAACGCCTCCGTCACCGATCCGGACACGGCGCCGGGGAACGCCCCGATCCCGCAGGCCCGCGCCGCGTACGCCGCCGGCGTGCCCGTGTGCGGCTCGGTGCAGCACCACGACGGGACCGTCGTGCCCCGCGCGGCCCTCACGCTCATCGACGTCACCGGGCAGCAGACCGGACGCGGCGCGAGCGGCGAGGACGGGCGCTACGCGCTGGCCACCCCGGGCCCCGGCTCGTACGTGCTGATCGCCGCGGCCGGCGGCCATCAGCCGCAGGCGGTCACCGTGACCGTCGGCGAACGCCCCGTCGAACTCGACATCGTCCTCGGCGGCGCCGGAAACCTGATCGGCACCGTGGTCACCGCCGACGGCACACCCGTACGGGACGCCACCGTCACGCTCACCAACGTGCACGGCGAGGTCGTGGCCACCACCCGCAGCGGCCGGGAGGGCGGCTACGTCATCACCGAACTCGTCGCCGGCGAGTACACCCTGGCCGCCAGCGCGCCCGCCTTCCGCCCGGCCGCGCTCCCCGTCACCGTCCAGGCCGCCCGCGAGACCCGCCGGGACATCGAACTCGCCGGCGGCGCCGTGCTGCGCGGCACCGTCCGGGCGGGCGGCGGCCGACCCGTCCAGGATGCGCGCGTGACGCTGCTCGACGTGGCGGGCAACGTCGTCGACACCCTCACCACCGGCGCCGACGGCACGTTCCGCTTCGTCGACCTGTCCTCCGGCGAGTACACCGTCATCGCCGCCGGCTACCCGCCCGTGGCCACCGTGCTCCAGGTCGCCGGAGGAGGCCGTACCGAGCGGGATCTGCAACTGAGCCACGAGGACTGAACGGGCAGCGGCGCGCGGGGTCGTACGCCGGGGCGCACCCCGCATGAGCAATTCCCGGATTGCCTCACATCGCCGACTGCGGGAGCCGTACGGTGGAGACGCCGGGACAGATCTTGCGTCCGTGGGGAGAGAGGGCCTGGGCCATGGACCGTGGCACCGACAGGGCTGGGCAGGGCACGGTGACGGAACCCGCCGGGCTCGGCCGAGTCCCCCTGGCCGTCGTCGTGGTCGGCCGCGACGGCCTCGTGTCCCACTGGAGCCGCGGCGCACGGCGCCTGTTCGGCGTCCCCAAGGAGGAGGCGATCGGCCGCACGGCCCTCGACCTGCTCCCCGTCTCCGGCGCCCTGCCCGAAGAGCAGGAGACCACTCCGTATGACGTCTGCGACGGCCTCGGCCCCGACCTCGAATCCTCCCTCGACGGCGGGCTCTGCTACCCGTCGGCCGGCCGCGCCCGGCTCACCGCGTCCGGCGACGGGCGGGTCGACGTCCTGTGGTGGGCCTACCCGCTGGTGGGCCCCGGGCCCGAGCGGCTGCTCGTGCTGGCCGCCGACGCCGCAGGGCTGCGGCCGGGCGACGGGGCGTTCGAGCGGATCGCGCCCGGCTTCGCGCTGCACACCGACTTCCCCGGGTCCGAGGACCTCGCCCGCCGGCTCCCCGAGATCCTGCCCAGCATGAGCGTCGGCGAGAGCGCCCGCATCGTCGCGCAGATCCTCGAACTCGGCTACCCGATCCTGGAGTTCAGCCAGAACGACCGGGTTCCCGTCACCCCCGACTGGGGCGTCGCCCGGCGCGCCGAACGCAAGGCGCGCCGCGAACGGGCCGCGCGGGCCCTGGCCGCCGGCGAACCCGTTCCGGAGGACGTGCGGGACGAGGGCGAGGACCTCGAACACGCCGCCGTCCGCGAGCGCCTGGAGTTCCTCAACGAGGTCAGCGGCCGCATCGGCACCTCCCTCGACCTGTCCCGCACGATCATCGAGGTCAGCAGGGCCGTCGTGCCCCGCTTCACCGATGTCGCCGGGACGTACCTGCGGGAACAGGTCGTCGCCGGCGAGGGGTTCGAGGACGGTGTGCCCGACACGACCACGATGTGGCACCGCGTCGCCCTCGAGCACACCGACGAGCCGGGCCGCTGGGACGACGTCGTGCCGGTCGGTGAGGCCATGCCGTTCCCGGCGCACACGCCGTTCTTCCAGTGCATGACCAGCGGCGAACCCGTCCTCGTGCCGCGGATCAGCGAGGAGATGGGGCACGCCGTCGCCGCGCAGTTCGAGAAGCGTGACATCCGGCCCCTCATCACCGGCCGCTCCATGCTGGTCGTGCCCCTCAAGGCACGCAATGTCGTCCTCGGGTTCATGATCCTGCTGCGGCACCCGGAGCGGCCCGCCTTCAACGACATGGACCGTGTCACCGGCGCCGAACTCGCCGCCCGCGCGGGCCTCGTGCTCGACAACGCGCGCATGTACACCTTCCAGGAGAACGTCGCCGAGACGCTCCAGGACAGCATGCTGCCGCACATCCCGCCCCGTATGGCGGGCTGCGACATCGCCACCCGCTATCTGCCGGGGACGCTGCTCGGGCGGGTCGGCGGCGACTGGTTCGACGCGGTGAAACTGCACGGCGGGCGCACGGCCTTCGTCGTCGGCGACGTCATGGGCCACGGCCTGAACTCCGCCGCGATGATGGGCCAGTTGCGCACGGCCGTGCAGACCATGGCCGGGCTCGACCTGCCGCCCGCCCAGCTGCTGCGCAACCTCGACGACCTCGCTCAGCGCCTCGGGGACGGCTACCTCGCGACCTGTCTCTACGCCGTCTACGACCCGATCGCGAGCGAGCTCCACCTCGCCAACGCCGGGCACATCCCACCCGTCCTGGTCCGGGCCGCCGACGGCCGCAGCGAGCTGCTGGACCTGCCCACGGGCGCACCCATCGGCGTCGGGGGAGTGCCCTTCGAGGCGGTGCGCGTGCGCGTGCAGCCCGGCGACCGGCTGGTGATGTGCACCGACGGGCTCGTCGAGGTGCGCGGCGAGGACATCGGGGCCGGGCTCGCCACGCTCTGCGAGTCGGCCGCCCACCCGGCCGCGTCCATGGACGACGCCTGCGACACCATCATCCGCGCCCTCGCCGTGACGTTCGCCGAGGCGGGCCGCGGCGGCCGCAAGGACGACGTGGCGCTGCTGATGGCCCGCCTGGGCGGCATCGAGCCGGACGACGTGGCCGAATGGCGCCTCGCCCTCGATCCGGCCGAGGTGGGCCGGGCCCGTGCGGCGGTCCGCGAGCAACTGCACGACTGGGGCCTGGCGAAGCTCGTCGAGCCCGCCGCACTGATGGCCGGCGAACTCGTCACCAACGCCCTACGGCACTCCCACGCCCGCCCCGTCGAACTGCGCCTGGTCCGCGGCGACACCCTGCTGTGCGAGGTGGACGACGACGACCACGAACTGCCGACGCTGCTCAGCGCGGGCCCGCTCGACGAGGCCGGGCGGGGCCTGCGCGTCGTCAGCACGCTGTCCCGGGAGTGGGGGGCCAGCCGGACCACGGCCGGCAAGACGGTCTGGTTCGAGTTGACGCTGCCGCGCCGCTGAACACCATCGGCCCGAACGGGACGTGAAGGTACGTGCCGCGTTCTTGTGGCCGGGGCCGGGGCGCGATACACCGTACTCGCCCGTCGCATGGCGGGATTCGTTCGCACCCTGGGGAGTGGTCCATGAGCGTGACGAGTCGGTACCGCGAGGCGTGGGAGGGGTTCTGGCGTGAGGCGTCCGCCGAACCCGGAGCGGTGTTCTGGGACGCGGAACCGGTCCTGACCGTGGGGCCGCACCTCGCCCTGTTCGAGCCGTATCTGGCCGATCCCGCGCTGCCGCTGGTGGACCTCGGCTGCGGCAACGGCACCCAGACCCGCTACCTCGCCGACCGCTTCCCGCACGTCCTGGGCGTCGACCTGTCCGCCGCGGCCCTCGACCACGCCCGGCGCTCCGACCCGGCGGGACAGGCCGCCTACCGGCAGCTGGACGCCGCCGAGAAGGACGAGGCCCAGGCCCTGCACGCGGAGCTCGGCGACACCAACGTCTACATGCGGGGCGTCCTGCACCAGTGCGAGCCCGACGACCGGCAGTCGCTGGTCGACGGGATCGCCACGCTGGTCGGCGACCGCGGCCGCGCCTGCCTGGTCGAGCTCTCGGGCGCCGCCAAGGCGGCACTGATGGGCCTGGCGGGCGGCCCAGAAGGCCCGCCGTCCAAGCTCGCGCCCGTGTTCCGGCACGGACTCGCGCCGGGCGAGGTCTCGGACGAGGCCGTGCCCGAGTATCTGCGCTCGGCGGGTCTCACCGTCGTGGCGAGCGGCGAGCTCCCCTTGAGGACGACCGAGTACCGCCCAAACGGCACACGCATCGAGCTGCCCTCCACCTGGCTGGTGGCGGGGCGTACCGCCTGAGGCGGGCCATCGGGGCCCGGACTCGGGGACGGGGTCTGGCGGGCTGCGAATTTGTCGGTGTACGGTCACTCTGCCCCGTTCATGCTCCTGCCTCGCCCCCGCGGAGGACAGTCATGCCGATGCCCTGGTTACGGATGCTGGTCGCGTCGGCGGTGTCGACGGTGCTGGTCGGCACGTCGGCCGGCCCGACCGCCGCCGCCCCGGACCCTCGCGCGGTACGGGACGGGGTGCACACCGCAGGGCGGGTCAAGGACGCCGGTGACACGCTCCAGTACAGCTGGCCCGGCGTGTACTTCGAGGGCCGGATCCGGGGCACCGGCGTGGGCGTCGTGCTCGACGACCCGGCCGCCGACTACGACGTCCAGGTCGACGGAGCCACCGTCGCGACCCTCGTCACGCCGGGCAGGACCACCCACTGGGTCAGGGGCCTGCGCGACGGCGTGCACACCGTCCGGCTCGTCAAACGCAACGACACCCCGTGGAGCACCAGCTCCTTCGGGGGCTTCGTCGCCGCCCCCGGCGGTGCCGTCCTGGCCCGGCCGGCCGCGCGCGGCCGCCAGATCGAGTTCATCGGCGACTCCCTCACGGCCGGCTACGGCAACCTCTCCACCTCCCGCGACTGCGACGGCGAGCAGCTCAAGCGCACCACCAACGCCGACATGAGCTACGGCGCCCTCACCGCCCGGGGGCTGCGCGCCGACTACCAGGTCAACGCGTACTCGGGCCAGGGCATGGTGCGCAACTACAACGGAAGCTCCCCGGAGGTGAACTACCGCACCTTCTACGACCGCGCGCTGCTGAACGTGCCGGGCGACGTCTGGCGGAACCCGGGCACCTGGCGGCCGCAGCTCGTGGTGGTCCACCTCGGCACGAACGACTTCTCGACCCCCGTCAACCCGGGCGAGCCATGGACGGACGAGAGCCTCGCCGCCGCCTACCGCAGCGCCTACAGCGGCTTCGTCCAGAAACTGCGGAAGCGCTACGGGGCCACGACCACCATCCTGGCCGTGGGCACGGGCCCGTTCGCCGGCCATGTCGAACACGTCGTCCGGGAACGCAACGGCGCGGGCGACCACAGGGTCCGCCACTGGCCCCTCGACACCACCGGCCTGGACCACAACGGCTGCCACTGGCACTACTCGGCCCGTGATCACCGCCTGCTGGCCGACCGGCTCACCGCGCTCCTCGCCGACCTGCCGATCCGTTGGTGACCACCTCGTAGCCGGTTCCGCCCGCAGCGCGTAACGTGACGAACCATGAAGATCTCCGCCCTGGACGGCTCGTCATGAGAATCCTCATCAGCGCCGACATGGAGGGCGCCACCGGCATCACCTGGCCCGACGACGTGATGCCGGGCGCGTCCCAGTGGGAGCGCTGCCGGTCGCTGTTCACCTCGGACGTCAACGCCGCCGTGCAAGGCTTCCACGACGGCGGCGCCGACGAAGTGATCATCAACGAGGCGCACTCCACCATGCGCAACCTGCTGCTGGAGCAGCTCGACGCACGCGCCCAGATGCTCACCGGCCGGCACAAGGCCCTGTCCATGGTGGAGGGTGTGCAGCACGGCGACGTCGACGGCATCGCGTTCGTCGGCTACCATGCGGGCGCCGGCATGGAGGGCGTCCTCGCGCACACCTACCTCGCCAACTCCATCACGGGCGTGTGGCTGAACGACGTGCGGGCGAGCGAGGGGCTGCTCAACGCCCATGTCGTCGCCGAGTACGGAGTGCCGGTCGTGCTGGTCACCGGGGACGACGTCGCCTGCGAGGACGCGCTCGGATACGCGCCCGGGGCGCTGAAGGTCGCGGTGAAGGACCACGTGTCGCGCTACGCGGCGGTCTGCCGCACACCCGCCCGCACCGCGGCCGACATCCGGGCGGCGGCCAAGGAGGCGGCCGCGCTGGCGGTGCGTCACGAACCCGTGCGCGGCGGCCCGTTCACCGTGGCCGTGGAGTTCGACGCGGAGCACCTGGCGATGGCCGCCACCGTCGTCCCGGGTGTGGACCGGATCGCGGAGCGGAAGGTGGCCTGCACGAGCGAGACCATGTACGAGGGCATCCGCGCCTTCAAGGCGGTCACCACGATCGTCTCGGCCGCGGTGGAGGAGCAGTATGGCTGAGCAGGTGGACGCGTCCGCGCTGGCCGAGGTCGTGACCTTCACGTCCGACCTCATCCGGATCGACACGACCAACCGGGGCGGGGGCGACTGCCGGGAGCGGCCCGCCGCCGAGTACGCCGCCGCACGTCTCGCCGACGCCGGTATCGAGCCGACCCTCCTGGAGCGCGCCAAGGGGCGGACCAACGTCGTCGCCCGTGTCGAGGGCACCGACCCGTCGGCCGGCGCGCTGCTGCTCCACGGCCATCTGGACGTCGTGCCCGCCGCTGCGGCCGACTGGAGCGTGCACCCGTTCTCCGGGGAGATCCGCGACGGGGTCGTCTGGGGGCGAGGCGCCGTCGACATGAAGAACATGGACGCGATGATCCTGGCCGTCGTGCGGGGCTGGGCACGACAGGGCGTCCGGCCCCGCCGGGACATCGTCATCGCGTTCACCGCGGACGAGGAGGCCAGCGCAGAGGACGGATCCGGGTTCCTCGCCGACGAGCACCCCGCACTGTTCGAGGGCTGTACCGAAGGCATCAGTGAGTCGGGCGCCTTCACCTTCCACGACGGCGACGGGCGGCAGATCTACCCGATCGCGGCCGGGGAACGCGGCACCGCCTGGCTCAAGCTCACCGCCCGCGGACGCGCCGGTCACGGCTCCAAGGTCAACCGGGACAACGCCGTGACCCGCCTCGCCGGCGCGATCGCGCGGATCGGCGCCCACGAGTGGCCGCTGCGGCTGACCCCGACCGTACGCGCCGCGCTCACCGAACTCGCCGCGCTCTACGGCATCGAGACCGACCTCACCGATGTGGACGCGCTGCTGGAAAAGCTCGGCCCGGCCGCCGGGCTCGTCGAGCCGACCCTGCGCAACAGCACCAATCCGACCATGCTGGACGCCGGTTACAAGATCAACGTCATTCCCGGGGAGGCCGTGGCGCACGTCGACGGCCGGTACATGCCTGGCGGCGAGGAGGAGTTCCGCAGCACCCTCGACCGGCTCACCGGGCCGGACGTGGACTGGGAGTTCCACCACCGCGAGGTCGCCCTTCAGTCGCCGGTGGACTCGGCGACCTTCGCGGGGATGCGAGCCGCCATCGAGGAGTTCGCGCCGGAGGGCCATGTCGTGCCGTTCTGCATGTCCGGCGGCACCGACGCCAAGCAGTTCTCCCGCCTCGGCATCACCGGCTACGGCTTCACCCCGCTGAAGCTGCCGGAGGGCTACGACTACGCGGCCATGTTCCACGGGGTCGACGAGCGGGTACCGGTCGAGGCGCTGCACTTCGGTGTCCGCGTACTCGACCGGTTCCTGCGGACGGCCTAGGAGAGTGGGGGAGACGGTGCGGACGCTGGCTTACGGGGCGTGGCCCTCGCCCATCGACGCGGCCCTGACCGCCGCGCACGACGGGCACCCGGAGTATGTGGGCTTCGTCGGCGACGAGGTGTGGTGGACCGAGCCGCGCCCCGCCGAGGGCGGCCGGCGCACCCTGGTACGGCGGCACGCCGACGGCCGGGAGGAGCCGCTGCTGCCCGCGCCGTGGAACGTGCGCAGCCGGGTCATCGAGTACGGCGGGCACCCGTGGACCGCCGTCGCGGGTGACGCCGGACCGCTGATGGTGTTCGTGAACTTCGCCGACCAGCGGCTGTACCGCTGCGCGCCGGGCGGTGAACCCCAGCCGCTCACACCCGTGTCCCCCGTAGGCGCGGGCCTGCGCTGGGCGGAGCCGCTGCTGCGCCCCGAACGGGGCGAAGTGTGGTGCGTGCTGGAGGAGTTCACCGGCGACGGACCCACCGATGTGCGCCGCGTCCTGGCCGCCGTCCCGCTGGACGGGTCCGCGGCCCGCGACCGGGACGCCGTACGCGAACTCACCGACGACCGGCACCGGTTCGTGACCGGACCGAAGCTCTCGCCCGACGGGCGGCGGGCGGCCTGGCTCGCCTGGGACCATCCGCGCATGCCGTGGGACGGCACCGAACTGCTCCTCGCCGACGTCGCCCCCGACGGCACCCTGCGCGACGCCCGGGCCGTGGCCGGTGGCCCCGGCGAGTCGATCGCCCAGGCTGACTGGACCCATGACGGCCGCCTGCTGCACGCGAGCGACCGCACCGGCTGGTGGAACCTCTACCTCGACGGAGAGCCGCTGTGCCCGCGCGAGGAAGAGTTCGGCGGGGCGCTGTGGAAGCTGGGTTCGAGATGGTTCACGCCGCTCGGCAGCGGTCTCATCGCCGTCGTGCACGGCCGGGGCGCCACCGCCCTCGGCGTCCTGGACCCCGAGACCGGCGAGGTCGTCGACGCGGCCGGACCCTGGACCGAGTTCGCCCCCACCCTCGCCGCCCACGGCGAACGGGTCGTCGCCGTCGGGGCCAGCCCGCGCAGCGCCTACGAGGTCGTCGAGCTGGACGCCCGCACCGGCCGGGCCCGGGTCATCGGCGCCGAGCACGACGACGCCGTGGATCCCGCCTACTACCCCGAGCCGCAGATCCGCACCTTCACCGGCCCCGAGGGGCGCGACATCCACGCCCACATCTACCCGCCGCACCACCCCGGTTGCGTCGCGCCCGGTGACGAACTGCCGCCCTACGTCGTCTGGGCGCACGGCGGGCCCACCGGTCGCGCGCCGCTCGTGCTCGACCTGGAGATCGCCTACTTCACCTCGCGCGGCATCGGCGTCGCCGAGGTCAACTACGGCGGCTCCACGGGCTACGGCCGCCCGTACCGCGAGCGGCTGCGCGAGCAGTGGGGCGTGGTGGACGTCGAGGACTGCGCCGCCGTCGCCCTGGCCCTCGCCGAAGAGGGCACCGCCGACCGCGGCCGGCTCGCCGTCCGGGGCGGCAGCGCGGGCGGCTGGACCGCCGCCGCCTCGCTCACCACCACCGACGTCTACGCCTGCGGCACCATCAAGTACCCGATCCTGGACCTGGCCGGCTGGGGCACGGGGGAGACCCACGACTTCGAGTCGCGGTACCTGGAGGGCCTCATCGGGCCGCTCGCCGATGTGCCCGCCCGGTACGCGGAGCGCTCGCCCGCCGCCCACGCCGACCGCCTCGCCGTGCCGTTCCTCCTGCTCCAGGGCCTGGACGACGTGATCTGCCCACCCGTCCAGTGCGAGCGGTTCCTGGCCCGGCTGGAGGGCCGGAAGGTGCCGCACGCGTATCTCGCCTTCGAGGGGGAGGGGCACGGATTCCGCAGGGCGGAGACCATGGTGCGCGCCCTGGAGGCCGAACTCTCCCTCTACGCACAGGTGTTCCGCCTGGACTCGCCCGGCGTCCCCACCCTGGAGCTCGCCAAGTGAAGCCGTTGCTCCGACCGC
This sequence comes from Streptomyces sp. NPDC057424, assembly GCF_042803315.1. Classification (NCBI taxonomy): domain Bacteria; kingdom Bacillati; phylum Actinomycetota; class Actinomycetes; order Kitasatosporales; family Streptomycetaceae; genus Streptomyces; species Streptomyces sp. NPDC057424. The sequence continues at coordinate 40,880 of NZ_JBHVCP010000044.1, read as the reverse complement.
CCCGGCTGGCTCCCGGCGCCCGAGTCGCCGTCGTCGCACCGAGCGGGCCCGTGCCCGAGGAGCGGCTCCAGGCCGGGCTCGACATCCTGCGCGGCTGGGACCTCGATCCCGTCGTCACACCTCATGTGCTGGGCCGTCACCGGGAACTGGACTACTTGGCGGGCACGGACGCGCAGCGGGCCGCCGATCTCCAGAACGCCTGGTGCGATCCGTCCGCCGCGGCCGTGCTGTGCGCCCGGGGCGGGTACGGGGCGCAGCGCATGGTGGACCTGCTCGACTGGGAGGCGATGAGGGCGGCGGGCCCGAAGGTGTTCGCCGGGTTCAGTGACGTCACCGTCCTGCACCAGGCCTTCGCCACCCGCCTGGGCCTGGTCACCCTGTACGGGCCCGCGGCCGCCGGCGTCGACTTCCTCAAGAACACCCGGGCCCAGGAACATCTGCGGGCCACCCTCTTCGAGCCGGAGTCCGTGCAGACCATCGGGGCCGTGCCCCCGGGAGGTGCCGCACTGGTCCCGGGCCGCGCCCGGGGCGGCATCCTGGGCGGCTGCCTGAGCCTGCTCGCGAGCGACCTCGGCACCCCGCACGCCCATCCCGGGGCGCGGGGCGGGCTGCTGCTGATGGAGGACGTCGGCGAGAGCCCGTACCGCCTGGACCGGTACTTGACCCAACTCCTGCGCACCGGCTGGCTCGAGGGGGTCGCCGGGGTCGTCCTCGGCTCCTGGGCGGGGTGCGGCCCCTATGCGGAGGTGCGCGCTGTCCTGGCCGACCGGCTCGGCGGGCTCGGTGTCCCGGTCGTGGAGGAGTTCGGGTTCGGGCACGGCGAGGGCGCGCTGACCATGCCTCTTGGGGCCCGCGCCGAACTGGACGCCGGAGCGGGCACGTTGACGCTGGACGAACCGGCCCTGAGCTGAGCGGCATCACTACTGAAACCCTGTCAAGAAACCCTCGTTTCGGTGATTGACGGCTCCTGACACGTGTCACACCATGACAACCGGCCAGTACCTACTGGTCGGTATCCGGGTTGTCCCCTCCGTGGAGGTCCGTGTGTCCCGACGCGTGCCCAGATCCCGCGCACCCCTCGCTCTCGCTCTGGGCGCCGCCCTGGCCGCGCCCCTCAGCCTCCCCCCGCCCGCGACCGCCGCCGACGCCTACACCGTCACGCCGCTGACGTTCACCGTCCAGGCGGGCAGCCGGGCCTGCACCGTCGACGCCGATCTGTACCGCCCCGCGGGCGTGGACCGCGATCACCCGGCGCCCGCCGTGCTCGGCACCAACGGGTTCGGGGGCAGCAAGTCGGACGGTTCCACGGACACCATCGGCAAGGCCTTCGCCCAGCGCGGCTACGTCTCGCTCATCTACTCCGGGCTCGGGTTCGGCCGCAGCGGCTGCCTCGTCTCCCTCGACGACCCGGACATCGACGGCGCCGCCGCCTCCCAACTGGTCGACTTCCTGGGCGGCACCCGCGCCGCCGACGACGGCACCACCACCGACTTCGTCACCCGTGACGCACCGGGCGACCCACGTGTCGGCATGATCGGCGGTTCCTACGGCGGCGCCGTCCAGCTCGCGACGGCCGCCGTCGACCACCGCCTGGACGCGCTCGTCCCGATGATCACCTGGAACGACCTGGCGTACTCGCTCGATCCCAACAACGCCGTCGGCAGCGCAGGCGTCCCCGGAGTCTTCAAATGGCAGTGGACGAACGGCTTCTATCTCATCGGCGAGGGCCAGCCGCTGCTCCAGCCCGCTCTCGACCCGTCCCGCTTCAACTCCCTGGCCTGCCTGCACTTCGTCACCGAGGCCTGCCGGACCGTCCACACCCTCAACTCCGGGAGCTACCCGCCCGACCGGACCGCCGAACTGCTCGCCTTCGCCCACCGCGTCTCCCCGGTGTCGTACCTCCACCGCGTCGACACACCGACCCTGCTGGTCCAGGGGCAGGCCGACACCCTGTTCAACCTCAACGAGGCCACGGCCACGTACCGGACGCTCAAGGCCCAGGGCACGCCCGTCAAGATGATCTGGCAGTCCTGGGGCCACAGCGGCGGCCTCAGCGGCCCGGCCGCCGCCGGTGAACTCGACCTGTCCAAGGGCAACCTGGAGACCAGCTACGTCGGCCGGCGCGTCCTCGCCTGGTTCGACCGCCACCTGCGCAGGCAGAACCACGTCGACACGGGACCGGCCTTCGCCTACTACCGCGACTGGATCACCGACCCCGACCGCACCTACGCCACCGCCGACCGCCTCCCCACCCACAGCCGCACCCTGTACCTCTCCGGTGACGGCAGACTCGTCGGCCACCGCGGCAAGGTGGTCTCCGGCAGCCGCGGCTACACCAACTGGCTGACCCCCACCAGCCATTCGGAGAGCTCCCTGTCCGGCCTCATCGGCCTGCCGGACTCGCCACCGCGCGACACCAAGGGCACCCACCTCGACTGGACGAGCGCACCGCTGCAACGCCCCCTCGACGTCGTCGGCGCACCCCGGGCCACCCTCAAGGTCGTCTCCCCGAAGGCCGAGCGCACCCAGGACTCCGCCGACGCGGCCGACAAGCTGGTCCTGTTCGCCAAGCTCTACGACGTCGCCCCCGACGGCACCCGCACCCTGGTGCGCCGCCTGGTCGCGCCGGTGCGCGTCCCGGACGTCACCAAGAGCTTCACCATCACCCTGCCCGGCATCGTGCACCGGTACGAGACCGGCCACCGGCTGCGGTTCGTGATCGCCGCGAGCGACGACGCGTACTTCGGCAACCGGGGGATCAAGCCGGTGACCGTGGTCAGCGGGCCGCGGAACACCGGGGTGCTCCGGCTGCCGGTCGCCGGCTCCTGACGCCACGACTGGGGCCACACAGACAGCGCGGTTACTGTGGCGGGGTGCCGCACCACGCATCCCGCCACCTCGCCGAAGGCCCCCGGGTGGGCGTACGCCACTTCACCCACGAGGACGGTGCCGAGTTCACCGCCCGCGCCCGGGAGAGCAAGGACCTGCACCACCCGTGGCTCTTCCCGCCCACCACGGCACAGGCGTACACCGCCTACGCGGGCCGGCTGATCGAGGACCCGTCCAAGGCCGGGTTCCTGGTCTGCGAGAAGGGCGACGGGGCCATCGGCGGATTCATCAACATCAACAACATCGTCCAGGGCGGCTTCCAGTCCGGGGCACTGGGATACGGCGCCTTCGCGCACGCCGCCGGGCGGGGGCTGATGCGCGAAGGGCTGGACCTCGTCGTGCGGTACGCGTTCGGCCCGATGCGGCTGCACCGGCTGGAGATCAACGTCCAGCCGGGGAACGCCGCGTCGATCGCCCTGGCCCGCGGCTGCGGGTTCCGTCTGGAGGGCTTCTCGCCGAACATGCTCTTCGTCGACGGGGCCTGGCGCGACCACGAACGCTGGGCGGTCACCACCGAGATGATCACCCCGCCGAGGCCGCACTGAGCCCCGGCGGCGCCCAGGGGTCCTTACGCGTGGCGGTCCACGTACTCGTAGACCGACCCGTCCGGATGGAGGGCGATCAAGTTGCGGCCCGCCGGTGAGGCGATCGGGCCCGCGACGATATGGGCGCCCAGCGCGGTCAGCACCCTGTGGGTCTCCTCGACGTCCGTCACGGCGATCGTCGCGGCGACCTTGCGCAGCACTTCCAGTTCGGCCGGGGGAGCGCTCATCAGCAGGAAGCAGCCGATCGCCGCCACCTGGACACCTCCCCGTTCGAAGCGCTGGGCTCTGCCGCCCGCCAGCCGCTCGTAGAAGGGGATCGCGGTCTCGAGGTCGTCGACGCAGACGCGCAGTGTGGCACCCAGAATCTCCATGCCGCCGAGCCTAGTTACGCGCAGGGGGGCGAGGGTACCCGGCCAGGTATGAAGCCGTTGGATCACCTGGAGCATCTGGACAAGCATCTGGTCGACGAGCTGGCACAGGTGGCGCGCGAGACCGTGCGGGAGGAACTGCGCGAGCAGACGCGCAAGCAGCGCCGCAAGGCCGCGCTGTACGCCGCGTCCGGCGCACTCGCCCTGTACGCGGGCGCGGCCCTCGCGCTCGCCGTGGGGCTGGCCCTCGCCCTCGGCCTGCCCGACTGGGCCGCCGCGCTGATCACCGCCGTGATCCTGGGCGCCGTGGCCTATGTGCTGCGCGGCATGGCCCGGCCGTCCCGGCCGGGAGCGGAGCACGCCTCCGGCATGGCACCGGGCGGGGACAGCGCCCGACGGACCGCCGCCGGAGCGGTCGGTGGCATGCCGTATCCGCCCGTGCCGCCGGCCCCGCCCGGTGACACGGCCGCCCCGGGCACCGTCCCGCCGCGGCCGACGGACGACCCGGACATACCCCACCGCGGGGTGTGATGCCCCGTGCGCACAGCAGGAACATCGCACAGGCGCGGCCGCGTGGTCGTGGTGACCGGAGCGAGCGGCGGTGTCGGACGGGCCACGGTCCGGGCCTTCGCCGCCCGCGGCGACAAGATCGCCCTGCTCGCCCGCGGGCGTGAGGGGCTCGCCGCAGCGGCGGACGAGGTGGAGCGAGCCGGGGGCGAGGCGCTCGTCGTCGGCGTGGACGTCTCCGACGCCAAGGCCGTCGACGACGCAGCCCAGCAGGTCGTCGACGCGTACGGACACATCGACGTCTGGGTCAACAACGCCTTCACCGGGGTGTTCGCGCCGTTCACCCAGGTCACCCCGGACGAGTTCCGTCGCGTGACCGAAGTGACCTACCTGGGCTACGTGTTCGGCACCCGGGCCGCCCTGCGCCACATGCTGCCGCGCGACCGCGGCACGATCGTGCAGGTCGGCTCCGCGCTCGCCTACCGGGGCATCCCGCTGCAGTCGGCGTACTGCGGGGCCAAGCACGCGATCCAGGGGTTCAACGAGTCGCTGCGCTGCGAGCTGCTGCACGAGCGCAGCGGGGTGCGGACGACGATGGTGCAACTGCCGGGCCTCAACACCCCGCAGTTCGACTGGGTGCTGAACCGGATGCCGGGGCGGGCCCGGCCGGTGGCGCCCGTGTACCAGCCGGAGGTCGCGGCCCGGGCGATCGTGCACGCGTCGTCGCACGCGCGGCGCCGGGAATACTGGGTGGGCGGCTCCACGGTCGCCACGCTCCTCGCCAACGCGGTCGTTCCCGGGTTGCTGGACCGCTATCTGGCCCGCACCAACGTGGACGCCCAGCAGGAGCAGGGCCGGCCCGAGGGCCCGGCGAACCTCTGGTCCCCGGCGGACGGCCCGCACGGGCGGGACTTCGGCGCGCACGGACGCTTCGACGACGAGTCCACGGACGACAGTCCGCAGCACTGGCTGTCGCGGAACCGTGGGTGGATGGGCGCCGCCCTCACGGCGGGAGCAGGCGCCCTCGCTGCCCGCAAACTGGCCGAACTGGTCCGCCGCTAGCCCGCTACGCGCCTTCCGTGCCGCTTGCCGCACCGGCCGCCGTGCCGGCTTCGGTGCCGGCCGCCGTGCGGGCTTCGGTGCCGTCGAGGAACCGGAGCAGGACGGCCGCCTCCGCCCGGAGCCGCCCGGCCCGGGCGGCATGCGCGGGCGTGGTCAACCGCGCGGCAGCCTCCAGCCGTTCGACAGCCTCGGCGCGTACGACGTCCACCATCTCGCGCTCGCTGAGCTCGCGCCGGGCCGCCTCGGTGGCGCCCGCGCCGACCGGAGAGGCTTCCAGAGCGGCGGCGCGGGGCGCGGTTTCGTCCACCGGCACCGCCCCGGCATTGTCCAGCGCGGCCAGGGCGCTGCGCAGGGCGCTCACCGCGGCCTTGTTCCGGGCCCGCATCGCTTCCGGCAGGGCATCACGCATACGAAGACGTACAGACATGCGGGCGACTCTAGGCGACCCGGTACTTCTCCACCTCCGGATTCAGCGCGCTTGCCCTGGTCAGGCGGACTGCCGGAGCTGCGGCAGCACCTTCGTGCGGTAGAAGTCGAAGAAGCCGCGCAGGTCCGGGCCGATCTGGTTCACGTAGACCCGGTCGAAACCCGCGTCGGCGAACTGCTTCAGCTCCGCCACGTGCTCGTCCACGTCATCGCCGCACACCCGGTTCTCGCGCACCATGTCCTCGGTGACGAGCTGCTGCGCCTGTTCGAAGTGGGCGGGGGAGGGCAGCACCTGGCCCAGCTCGCCCGGCAGTTGCTCGTTCGCCCAGAGCCGGTGAACGGTCCGTACGGCCTCGTCCCTGTCGGTGCCGTAGCAGACCTTGGTGCCGCCGCTGACGAGCTTTCCGCCGCCTCCGCCCTTGCGGTACTGCTCCACCATCGCCTCGTCGGGCGTGACCGTGATGTAGCCGTCGCCGACGCGGGACGCGAGCTGGGTCGCCGCCGGGCCGAAGCCGGAGATGTCGATGGGGATCGGCTCGTCCGGGACGGTGTACAGGCGGGCGTTCTCGACCGTGTAGTGCGGCCCGTGGTGGTTGACCTCCTCGCCGGTGAACAGCCGGCGCATCACCTGGATGGCCTCCTCCAGCATGTCCAGCCGGACGTGGGCCGGCGGCCAGTGGTCGCCCAGGATGTGCTCGTTGAGCGCCTCGCCGGAGCCGACGCCGAGCCGGAAGCGGTTGTCCGTCATCACCGCGCTGGTCGCCGCGGCGTGCGCCACGACCGCCGGGTGCATGCGCACGGTCGGACAGGTCACCGCCGTCTCGACCGGCAGGGACACCGCCTCGGACAGCGCGCCGATCACCGACCACACGAACGGGCTCTGGCCCTGTTCGTCGTTCCACGGGTGGTAGTGGTCCGAGATCCACAGCGCCTGGAAACCTGCCTGCTCGGCCATCCGCGCCTGCTCGATCAGGTCGGCGGGTCCGTACTGCTCGCACGAGAGGAAATATCCGTACTCGGGCATGGGGGAGTGCCTCCGCGACGTCGGCGGTCCGTATCCCGCACCGGGTAACCCGGGCACAGGGCCGGAAACCGGCGGCATCCGGGCGGGCGGGCTCCGGCAGACGTTTGGGTGCCCTGGCCAGGGGGACGCGGAAGGCTCCCGAGCTACGCGACAGCGCCGGAGGCGAGCGACCGTGAGTCGACCCCGCATCGTGATCGTCGGTGCCGGCTTCGCCGGGTACCGCACGGCCCGAACCCTGTCCCGGCTCACCCGGGGCCGGGCCCACATCACCCTGCTGAACCCGACCGACTACTTCTTGTACCTGCCCCTGCTGCCCCAGGTCGCCGCCGGTGTCCTGGAGCCGCGCCGGGTCACGGTCTCCCTCTCGGACTCGCTGCCGGACGTCCGGCTGGTGCTGGGCGAGGCCGACCGGATCGACCTCGACGACCGCACGCTGCACTACACCGGCCCCGAGGGCGAGGAGGGCACCCTCGCCTACGACCGGCTGGTGCTCGCCGCGGGCAGCGTCAACAAGCTGCTGCCCATCCCCGGCGTCGCCGAGCACGCCCACGGCTTCCGGGGACTGCCCGAGGCGCTGTACCTGCGCGACCACGTGACCCGGCAGGTGGAGCTCGCGGCCGCGGCGGACGATCCCGAGACCTGTGCCGCGCGGTGCACCTTCGTGGTGGTCGGCGCCGGGTACACGGGCACCGAGGTCGCCGCGCACGGGCAGATGTTCACCGACGCGCAGGTCCGCAGGCACCCGCTGCGGCAGGGCATGCGGCCGCGCTGGATGCTGCTGGACGTGGCGCCGCGGGTGCTGCCGGAGATGGACGAGAAACTGTCCACCACCGCCGACCGGGTGCTGCGGCAGCGGGGCGTGGACGTGCGGATGGGCACCTCCGTGAAGGAGGCCACGCACGACGGGGTGGTGCTGACCGACGGCGATTTCGTCGGGACCCGGACGCTGGTGTGGTGCGTGGGCGTACGTCCCGACCCGCTGGTGGAGTCCCTCGGGCTGCCGATGGAGAAGGGACGGCTGCTCGTCGACCCGCACCTGCGGGTGCCGGGCCGACCGGAGCTGTTCGCGTGCGGTGACGTGGCCGCGGTACCGGATCTGGAGAACCCGGGCAGCTATACGCCGATGACGGCGCAGCACGCCTGGCGGCACGGCAAGATCGCGGCCGAGAACGTCGCCGCGTCGCTCGGTCTGGGCGGTGCGCGCAAGCCCTACCGCCATCGCGACCTGGGCTTCGTCGTCGATCTCGGCGGGGCGAAGGCCGCCGCCAACCCACTCGGGGTGACCCTCTCCGGCGTACCGGCGGGCGCGGTGACGCGGGGCTACCACCTCGCCGCGATGCCCGGCAACCGCGTACGGGTCGCCGCCGACTGGCTGCTGGATGCGGTACTGCCGCGCCAGGCCGTGCAGTTGGGGCTCGTACGGTCCTGGTCGGTGCCGCTGGACACGTCGTCGCCCGAGGTGGCCCGGGTACCGGGTGGGCCCGGGCAGGAGGCGAGCGCCCGCTCCGGGCCGGGGGCGGCGCTCGCGGCCGACACGGACGACGGGGGCACCGGCAACGGAGGGCCCGGCGGCGCCGGGTCCCACGATGAACCCGCGAAGGGGCAGCCCGGATCCGGGGCGACGCAGGTACGACCCGGATCCGGGGCCGCGCAGCCGCGGTCCGAGTCCGAGACGGCGAAGGGCCGCCCGGCCGCGGGCCGGCCCCGCTCCGGGCACGGGGAGTTGCGGTCCGAGTCCGAGACGGCGAAGGGCCGCCCGGCTACGACGGCTCCCGGCGAACCGGCCGGAAACCAGTCCGGCGGTGAGCCCGCGAGGAACCGGCCCGGCTACGAGCCGGCCAAGAACCAACCCGGGGGTGAGCCGGCGAGGAACCGGCCCGGGGGTGAGTCGGCCAAGAATCAGCCCGGGGGTGAGCCGGCGAGGAACCAACCCGGGGGTGAGTCGGCCAAGAATCAGCCCGGGGGTGAGCCGGCGAGGAATCAGCCCGGGGGTGAGCCGGCGAGGAACCGGCCCGGCTACGAGCCGGCCAAGAACCAACCCGGGGGTGAGCCGG
>NZ_JBHVCP010000044.1:0-31906 GCF_042803315.1 Streptomyces sp. NPDC057424 | reverse complement strand
GCGAGGAACCAACCCGGGGGTGAGCCGGCGAGGAATCAGCCCGGGGGTGAGCCGGCGAGGAATCAGCCCGGGGGTGAGCCTGCCAAGGAAGCCGCTCCCCCGTCCGGCCAGTCACCCCCGGGCGCCCATCCCGCCCCCGGCCCTGTCAAACGAACCGACGTCCCGGACGACTCCGCGAAAGGAGACTCATGAACACCGGTGAACTCACCGACCTCGGACAGCAGCTGCGGGTGGACAGCGTCCGCGCCGCCGCCGCGGCGGGCTCCGGGCACCCGACGTCCTCGATGTCCGCGGCCGACCTGACGGCCGTCCTGCTCGCGCACCACCTCCGCTACGACTTCGACCGCCCCGCCCACCCCGGCAACGACCGCTTCGTCCTGTCCAAGGGCCATGCCTCCCCGCTGCTGTACTCCGCGTACAAGGCGGCCGGCGCCATCGACGACGACGAGCTGCTCACCTTCCGCAAGCTGGGCAGCCGCCTCGAAGGGCACCCCACCCCGCAGCGCCTGCCGTGGGTCGAGACGGCCACCGGCTCGCTCGGGCAGGGCCTGCCGGTCGGGGTCGGCATCGCGCTGGCCGGCAAGCGGCTCGACCGCACCGGCTACCGCACCTGGGTGCTGTGCGGCGACAGCGAGCTGGCCGAGGGATCCGTGTGGGAGGCCGCCGAGCACGCCGGGTACGAGCACCTGGACAACCTCACCGTGATCGTGGACGTCAACCGGCTCGGCCAGCGCGGCCCCACCCGGCACGGCCACGACCTGGACGCCTACGCCCGCCGTTTCCAGGCCTTCGACTGGCACACCATCGAGGTCGACGGCCACGACGTGGACGCCATCGACCGCGCCTACGGAGAGGCCGCGTCCACCAAGGGCCAACCCACCGCGATCCTCGCCCGCACCCTCAAGGGCAAGGGCGTCGAGGGCGTCCAGGACCGCGAGGGCCTGCACGGCAAGCCGCTGCCGGAGGCCGAGGAGGCGATCGCCGAACTCGGCGGCCGGCGCGACATCCGGGTCCGGGTGCAGGAGCCGCCCGCCGCCCGCATGCTGCACTCCGTCCACACCGGGAACTTCGAACTCCCGAGGTGGGACAAGGGCGAGGAGGTCGCCACCCGCAACGCCTTCGGTGAGGCGCTCGCCGCCCTCGGCACCGGCCGCGGCGACATCGTCGCCCTGGACGGCGAGGTCGGTGACTCCACCCGCGCCGAGTTCTTCGCCAAGGAGCATCCCGACCGCTACTTCGAGTGCTACATCGCCGAGCAGCAGCTGGTCGCCTCGGCCGTCGGGCTCGCGTCCCGCGGCTGGGTGCCGTACGCCGCCACCTTCGCGGCGTTCCTGACCCGCGCGTACGACTTCATCAGGATGGCGTCCGTCAGCGGCTCCGGCATCAACCTCGTCGGCTCGCACGCGGGCGTGGCCATCGGCCAGGACGGGCCCAGCCAGATGGGCCTGGAGGACCTGGCGATGATGCGGGCGGTGCACGGTTCGACCGTGCTGTACCCGTGCGACGCCAACCAGACCGCACGGCTCGTCGGCGCGATGGCCGGCCTCGAGGGCGTCCGCTACCTGCGCACCTCGCGCGGCGGGAGCCCGGTGATCTACGGCCCCGACGAGGAGTTCCCGATCGGCGGCAGCAAGGTGCTGCGCTCCTCCGGCCAGGACCGGCTGACCCTCGTCGCGGCGGGTGTCACCGTGCACGAGGCGCTGGCCGCCGCCGAGGCGCTGGACCAGGAGGGCATCGCGGTGCGGGTGATCGACCTGTACTCCGTGAAGCCCGTCGACCGGGAGACCCTGCGCCGGGCCGCCGAGGAGACCGGCTGCCTGGTGACGGTCGAGGACCACCACCCCGAGGGCGGCATCGGGGACGCGGTCCTCGACGCCTTCACCGACGGACGCCCCGTACCGCGCCTGGTGCGGCTCGGCGTACGGACGATGCCGGGCTCGGCGTCCCCGGAGGAGCAGCTGCACGCCGCCGGCATCGACGCGGAGTCCATCGCTGCGGCCGGACGCCTGCTGGTGGAGGAGGCGGTCGTGCGGTGAGCGGAGCCGGCGGCACGCGCAGGGTGCGGGCGGGCCGCCGCACGGTGGAGGTGCACCGGCCGGACAAGGTGCTCTTCCCCGGCGGCGGCGACGCCAAGGAGTACACCAAGGGCGACCTGGTGGACTTCCACCGGGCCGTCGCGCCCTTCATGCTGCCGCACCTGCGGGGCCGGCCGCTGATGCTGGAACGGCACCCGGACGGCATCGACGGCCCGGCCTTCATGCAGAAGAACACCCCGGAGCACTACCCGGAGTGGATCCCCCGCGTCGAGGTGGCCAAGGAGGGCGGCACCGTCCACCACACCGTCTGCGGCGACACCGCCACCCTCCTCTACCTGGCCGACCAGGCGAGCATCACCCTGCACCGCTGGCTGTCCCGCGCCGACCGCGTCGACCACCCCGACCGGCTGGTCTTCGACCTCGACCCGCCGGGGGACGGATTCGAGGCCGTGCGCGAGGCCGCCCGGCTGCTCGGAGAACTGCTCGACGAGCTGGAGCTGCCCTCGGCGCCGATGACCACCGGCTCGCGCGGACTGCACGTGATCGTGCCGCTGAACGGACGGCACGAGTTCGACGAGGTGCGCGCCTTCGCCCGGGACGTCGCCGGCACTCTCGCAGACGTCCACCCCGACCGGCTCACCACCGCCCCCCGCAAGAAGGAGCGCGGCGAGCGCCTCTATCTCGACATCCAGCGCAACGCCTACGCCCAGACCGCCGTCGTGCCCTACACGGTCCGGCCCCGCCCGGGCGCCCCGGTGGCCACCCCCATCACCTGGGGCCGGCTGGACGACCCGGAGCTGCACGCCCGCCGCTGGACCATCGCCGACGCCGTCGAGCAGGCCCGCACCGACCCCTGGTCAGGCCTGCTGAACCGCGGCCGGGCGCTGGGGCCGGCCCGGCGGCGGCTGAACGCCCTGCGCGGCTGAAGTACCCCCGCTTTCCGCCGGGCGGTTGGCAGATGCATGCGTCCGGAGAGGTTTGGCGAACACGCTTGCGGCCACACGGAGTGGGAGGTGGCCATGTCGAACACAAAAAACACGCAAGAGTCACAGGGTTCACAGAAGTCGCAGGACTCTCAGACTTCCGGCACATCGAACGACACCCGGACGGCCCGGAAGCGGCCGAGCCCGATGGAGGTGCTGCGCCAGGCGCGCGGCCAGCTCGCGGAGCTCACCGGCATGGAGGCCGAGTCCGTGTCGTCCTTCGAGCAGACGGAGGAGGGCTGGGCGCTGGAGGTCGAGGTCCTCGAACTCGAGCGCGTGCCGGACACGATGAGCCTGATGGCGAGCTACCAGGTGGAGCTGGACGCAGAGGGGCAGCTCACGGGCTACCGGCGTGTCCGCCGCTATGAACGCGGTCGGTCCGACGCGCGCAGGCCCGGCGGCCGCTAGGCCGCCCGACCGGACCCGCACCCACACATGAGGAGGAAATCCCGGCATGACAGTCGTACCGGCACAGCAGTCCGGCGGCGGAGGCGGTAGCAGCGGTCTCTACGACGTGCTTGAGCTCGTCCTGGACAGGGGGCTCGTCATCGACGCATTCGTGCGCGTCTCCCTGGTCGGCATCGAGATCCTCAAGATCGACGTCCGCGTCGTCGTCGCCAGCGTCGACACCTATCTGCGCTTCGCCGAGGCGTGCAACCGGCTCGACCTGGAGGCCGGGCCGCGCAAGGACCCGGGCCTGCCCGACCTGGTCGGGGAGATGACCGAATCCGGCGCCCGCGGCAAGTCCAAGGGGGCGTTGTCCGGTGCCGCCGAGACCATCTCCGACGCCTTCCAGCAGGCGCGGAGCGAGGGCTCCGAGCGTGAGGCCGAGTCTCGTCCGCGAGCACGCAAGAGCACGTCGTCCCGCCGTAAGGAGGAGCAGGAGTGAGCACTTACGTCTACGGCATCGCGGCGAGTTCGCACCCCGGCCTCCCCGAGGGCATGAGCGGCGTCGGCGACCCGCCCCGCCCGGTGCGCATCCTGCGCGAGGGTGACCTGGCGGCCGTCGTCAGCGAGGCGCCCGATGGGCTGCGGCCCAAGCGCAAGGAGCTGCTGGCCCACCAGAACGTGCTCAGCGAGGCGGGTGCGGCCGGCTGCGTGCTGCCCATGCGGTTCGGTAGCGTCGCCCCGGACGACAACTCCATCACCGGGGTGCTCGCCGAGCGCGCCGAGCACTACAGGGAACGGCTGCGGGCCCTGGACAACCGGGTCGAGTACAACGTCAAGGCCAACCACGTCGAAGAGGCCGTCCTGCATCAGGTGATGGCCGAGAGCCCCGACATCCGCGGGCTCGCGGAGGCCAACCGGCAGGCCGGCGGCGGCAGTTACGACGACAAGATCCGGCTCGGCGAGATGGTCGCGGCCGCGGTCAAGGCCAAGGAGGCCGACGACGGCGCCGCGGTGCAGCGTGCCCTGGAAGGGGCCGCCGACGACGTGAGCGTGGGCCCCGAGTCGACGGGCTGGCTGGCCAACGTGTCGTTCCTGGTGGACAGGGATTCGGCCGAGTCCTTCCTGGCCGCGGTCGAGCAGGTCCGCAAGGACATGCCGCACCTGGAGGTGCGGGTCAACGGCCCGCTCCCGCCGTACAGCTTCGTCGAGCCCGGCCCTGCCGAGCCCGCGGGCACCGTGGCGAGCGGAACGGGCACCGGAGTGGGGTGACGACGTGGGCCTGATCTCAGAGGTGCTGCTGCTGCCGTTCGCACCGGTACGCGGCAGCGCCTGGGCCATCAAACAAGTGGTGCAGGAGGCCGAGCGGATCTACTACGACCCCGCCACGATCCGGGCCGAACTGGCTCGCCTTGAGGAGCAGATGGAGGCCGGAGAGATCACGGAGGAGGAATTCGACCGTCTTGAGGACGAACTCCTCGACCGGTTGGAGATCGCTTCGCGCGGGAGCGCGGGAACAGGCAACGGGACAACACCATGAACCGAACGGGACTGGGTCTCGCCATAGGGGCCGGATACCTCCTGGGACGGACCAAGAAGCTGAAGATGGCGATGGCCGTCGGCGGTCTGGTCGCCGGGAAGAAACTGAACCTGAGCCCGCGCATGGTCGCGGAGCTGCTCCAGCAGCAGCTGCGGAACAATCCGCAGTTCAAGGAGATCGGTGACCAGCTGCGGCAGGATCTGCGCGGTGTCGGCAAGGCCGCCTCCGGTGCCATGGTCGAGCGGCAGATCGACGCCCTCGCCGACCGGCTGCACGGCCGGACCGCCCAGGTGCGCGACCAGCTGACGGGCGTGGTGCCCGGCGGCAAGGACGAGGACGCCGAGGACGCCGAGTACGAGGACGAGGAGCCGGAGGACTCCGGCCTCGACGAGGATGAGGAGACCGAGGAGGACGAGGAGCCGGAGGACTCCGGAGCTGACGAGGAGGAGGAAGAGGAAGAGGACGAGGAGCCGGAGGCGGAGAAGGCCCCCGCCAAGAAGGCCCCCGCCAAGAAGGCGCCGGCGAAGAAGGCGGCGAAGAAGGCCCCCGCGAAGAAGGCGCCCGCGAAGAAGGCGCCCGCGAAGAAGACGGCGGGCCGCAAGGCGGCGGCGAAGAAGACCACGCCGGCCAAGAAGGCGACCTCCAAGGGCCGGGGCGGCAGCGCCCGGTCCCGGCTGCAGAAGGGAGGCGGTGAGGGATGAGTGACACCCTCGGCTCGGCGAAGTCCGCCGCCAACGGAGCGACGAAGAACCCGCTCACAGACCTGGCCCACAGCGAGGCCGCCGACCGGCTGAAGGCCGAACTGCAGGAATACCTCGCCGCGCAGGCCACCCGCGTGCTGACCGGCGCGGGCCGCAAGCTCGGCGAGACCACCGGCAAACTGAACGACATCGCCGAGGGTAACAGCCCCGGCTTCGCCAAGCTCGCCCTCGACGGCGGCCGCAAGCTCGCCGAGGGCAAGGGGCCGCTGCGCTCCGCACTGGAGATGGGCGGTTCGCACCTCAAGGACAAGGTCACAGGTGCCTTCAAGGGCCTGGCCGGTAAGGGCAAGGGCAAGGGCAAGGGCCGTTCCGGCAACAAGCCCACCGTCATCATCGAGCACATCGATGTCGGCGTCCCGCTGCGCACGGCGTACGACCAGTGGACCCAGTACCAGGACTTCAGCACCTTCGCGAAGGGTGTCAAGGCCGCGAGCAAGGCCGACGACACCACCTCCGACTGGCAGTTGAAGGTCTGGTGGTCCAACCGCAGCTGGAAGGCGACCACGACCGAGCAGGTCCCCGACGACCGCATCGCCTGGACCTCCGAGGGGGCCAAGGGCACCACGAAGGGCGTCGTCTCCTTCCACGAACTCGCCGACAGCCTGACCCGCGTCCTGCTGGTCATCGAGTACTACCCCTCCGGCTTCTTCGAGAAGACCGGCAACATCTGGCGCGCCCAGGGCCGGCGTGCCCGGCTCGACCTGAAGAACTTCGTCCGCTTCATCACGATCAAGGGTGAGGCGGAGGACGGCTGGCGCGGTGAGATCCGCGACGGCGAGGTCGTCACCAGCCACGAGGACGCCGTCGCCGAGGAGGAGTCGGAGTCCGAGGAGAGCCCCGAGGGCGAGGAGCCCGAGGACGAGTACGACGAGGAAACGGAAGAGGAGGGCGAAGAGGAGCCCGAGGGCGAGTACGAGGACGAGGAGCCCGAGGACGAGGAGCCCGAGGCTGAGTACGAGGACGAGCCCGAGGACGAGTACGAGGACGAGGAAGTCGAGGCGGGGAGCCGGCGATGACGACGCCCAGCAGGATGCCCGAACCCTACGGCCAGGGGAGCGGCGCGAACCTCGCCGACATCCTTGAGCGGGTGCTGGACAAGGGCATCGTGATCGCGGGCGACATCCGCATCAACCTGCTCGACATAGAACTCCTCACGATCAAACTGCGGCTGATCGTCGCGTCGGTCGACAAGGCGAAGGAGATGGGCATCGACTGGTGGGAGACCGACCCGGCCCTGTCCTCGCGCGCCCGGCGCGACGAACTGACCCGGGAGAACGCCGAGTTGCGCGAGAGGCTGGCCCGGCTGGAGGAACTGGAGCCCGGCCGCGCGGAGAAGAAGGAGGCACCGTGACCGGACTGCGGTACGTCTACGCCGTCTGCCGCCCCTTCGGTACACCGCTCCAGGCGCAACTGACGGGGGTGGCGGGTGACCCGCCCAGAACGCTGACCCACCACGGCCTGGTCGCCGTGGTGAGCCACGTACCGGAGCGGGACTTCGCGGAGGAACCGCTCCACGCCCATCTGGAGGACCTGGACTGGCTCACCGAGACCGCCCGGGCCCACCAGGGCGTGATCGACGCGCTCACCACCGTCACGACGCCGCTGCCGCTGCGGCTCGGCACCGTCTTCCACGACGACAGCGGCGTGCGGACCATGATGGAGGCCCGTGAGGAGAGCTTCCGGCAGACCCTCGACCGGCTGGAGGGCCGCGTCGAGTGGGGCGTCAAGGTGTACGCCGAGTCCGAACCGCAGGAGAGCCTCCGGCCCGCGCAGAAGCCCGCGTCGGGCCGGGACTACCTGCGGCAGCGGCGGATGCAGACCCGGTCGCACGAGGAAATGTGGCAGAAGGCGGAGAGTTTCTCGACCAGGCTGCACGAGGAGCTTTCCGCCTTCGCGGAGGATTCCCGGCTGCACCCGCCGCAGAACCCCGCACTTTCCAAGGTGACCGGGCGGAACATCCTGAACGCCGCTTATCTCGTACCGCGCGCGCATTCCGAGGAATTCGTGGAACTGGTGGACCGCACCAAGGGTGATCTGCCCGGAATGCGCGTGGAACTCACCGGCCCCTGGGCGGCCTATTCGTTCGCCGGGGAGGCCACCACATGAACGACGGGGAGAATCCGTGACCGTAGTGGAACGCCGTGAGGTAGCCCTCGTGGACCTGCTCGACCGGCTGCTCGCCGGCGGAGTCGTGATCACGGGTGACATCACGCTGCGGATCGCCGACGTCGACCTCGTCCGTATCGACCTCAACGCGCTCATCAGCTCGGTGAACGCCCAGGTGCCCTCACCGTTCGAGGAGTTGCTGTGACCACCCCCGAAAATCCCCGGCCGCGCTCCCACCGGATGGATCTGGAGCCCGACACCGTCGAGCGTGACCTGGTCAAGCTCGTGCTGACGGTGGTGGAGCTGCTGCGCCAGCTCATGGAGCGCCAGGCGCTGCGCCGGTTCGACGTGGGGGACCTGAACGAGGAGCAGGAGGAGCGGATCGGGCTCACGCTCATGCTGCTCGACGAGCGGATGACGGAGCTGCGTGACCGCTACGGACTGCGGCCCGAGGACCTCAACCTGGACCTCGGGCCGCTCGGACCGCTGCTTCCGCGGGACTGAGACTCACGCGTCGCCCCGGGCCCTGACCCGGGGCGACGAATGCGTATTTACCACCGGTACCAACGGCCCCTGCCGCCGGATGCCGACGTGCCGCGGACGAAGAATCCCAGCAGCCACAGGACGAGAACCGCGAGTGCGATCCACCAGAGAATCTTTACTGCAAATCCGGCACCGAACAGAACCAGAGCCAGAAGCAGCACCAGCAGGATGGGAACCATAATGAGAACCTCCTGCTTTCAGGGTGTCCCGGAAACGGCGTTTCAGGCTTCTTTCCGGCAGAGAATTTCTCCGTGCAGCACGCTGAACCACCCGTCCTCCCGCGCGCCCCACTCCCGCCAGGCCTCCGCCGCACCCCGCAGCTCCGCCTCGTCGGCATGCCCGCCCTCGAGGGCCCGGTCCGCGTAGGCCGACGCCAGCGTGCGGTCGGCCCACAGCCCGCTCCACCAGGCCCGCTCCTCGGGCGTGGCGAAAGTCCAGGTGCCGGAGCTCGCCGAGATGTCCGTGAGCCCGGCCCGCAGCGCCCAGGCCTTCAGCCGGCGCCCGGCGTCCGGCTCGCCGCCGTTGGCCCGGGCGACCCGGTGGTAGAGGTCCAGCCAGTCGTCGAGTCCGGCGGACGCCGGATACCAGGTCATGGCCTCGTAGTCCGCGTCCCGCACGGCGATGAGACCACCGGGCCTGACGACCCGCCTCATCTCGCGCAGCGCCCGTACCGGGTCGCCCACGTGCTGGAGCACCTGGTGGGCGTGGACCACGCAGAACGTGTCGTCCGGGTAGTCCAGGGCGTGCACGTCGGCGACCGCGAAGTCGACGTTGGCCAGCCCCCGCCCGGCCGCCGTGGCGCGCGCCTGCTCCAGGATTCCCGGCACCCGGTCGACGCCGGTGACCTGCCCGTCGGGCACGAGCTCCGCCAGGTCGGCGGTGATCGTCCCGGGCCCGCAGCCGATGTCCAGGATCTTCATGTGCGGCTTGAGCGAAGGCAGCAGGTACGCCGCCGAGTTGGCGGCGGTCCGCCAGGTGTGCGAGCGGAGCACGGACTCGTGGTGCCCGTGGGTGTAGACGGCGGTCTCCCGGGGTTCCGGCATGGCGGATCCCACCCCTTCCGGTCGGGTCGGCGTGGGATCACCGTACGCAGTACGGCCGCATAGTGAGACCTTAATCCTGCCATATGGACTGACGGTCCGTCAGAACACTGCGGTCGGCCGGTACGCGGTCAGCGCCTCGGGGTGGTGAGGTCCAGGTCGGGGGGCATGCGGTGCGGACCCGGAGGGGGTGGACACACCGACGGTCCGGGGGCAGGCTCGTGGCTGATCATCATCACCGAAACAGGGGGACCGAGAGATGAACGGACACGTGACGGCGGTCAGCAGCAACGGGGAGTACGCGTTCACCAAGCCGAACCGGGACAGCATCAAGCTGCTCACCGGGCTCGGCGTCGAGGGCGACGTGCACGCCGGAGTGACGGTCAGGCACCGCTCGCGCGTCGCGCAGGACCCCACCCAGCCGAATCTGCGCCAGGTCCACCTCATGCACGAGGAGCTCTTCGACGAGGTCGGCGAGGACGGGTTCGAGGTGGCGCCCGGCGAACTCGGCGAGAACATCACCACCCGGGGCATCGACCTGCTCGGGCTGCCCACCGGCACGCTGCTGCGCATCGGTGACAGCGCGGTCCTGGAGGTCACCGGGCTGCGCAACCCCTGCCTGCAGATCGACCTCTTCCAGGACGGGCTGCTCAAGCGGGTCGTCGGACGTGACGAGGCGGGGAACGTCGTGCGCAAGGCCGGGATCATGAGCGTGGTGCGGGAGGGGGGCGTGGTGAGGCCCGGCGACACGATCGAGGCGGAGCTCCCCAGCGAGCCGCACCGGCCGCTGGAACGGGTCTGACGGGCACCCACCGGTCCGAAACCAGTTTGCCCCCACCCCCCGCGCCCCCACAGAATCGCGACCATGGGACACCTCGAAGCCGCGCACCTGGAGTACTACCTGTCCGATGGAAGGGCGCTGCTGGGTGATGTCTCGTTCCGGGTGGGGGAGGGAGCCGTCGTGGCCCTCGTGGGGCCCAACGGCGCCGGGAAGACGACCCTGCTCCGCATGCTCGCCGGTGAGCTCAAGCCGCACGGCGGGTCCGTCGTCGTCGGCGGCGGGCTCGGCGTCATGCGGCAGTTCGTCGGATCCGTACGTGACGAGACGACCGTGCGGGACCTGCTCGTGTCCGTCGCCACGCCCCGCATCCGCGAGGCGGCCCGCGCCGTGGACGCCGCCGAGCACGCCATCATGACCGTCGACGACGAGGCCGCCCAGCTGAAGTACGCGCAGGCCCTCTCCGACTGGGCCGAGGCGCGCGGCTACGAGGCCGAGACGCTGTGGGACATGTGCACGATGGCCGCGCTCGGGGTGCCGTACGACAAGGCGCAGTTCCGTGAGGTCCGCACCCTCTCCGGCGGCGAGCAGAAGCGGCTCGTCCTGGAGGCGCTGCTGCGCGGCAACGACGAGGTGCTGCTCCTCGACGAGCCCGACAACTACCTCGACGTCCCCGGCAAGCGGTGGCTGGAGGAACGGCTGAAGGAGACCCGCAAGACGGTCCTGTTCGTCTCCCACGACCGCGAACTCCTCGCCCGCTCGGCCGAGAAGATCGTTTCACTGGAGCCCGGGCCCGCGGGAGCCGACGCGTGGATACACGGTGGCGGCTTCGTCACCTTCCACGACGCACGGCGTGAACGCTTCGCCCGCTTCGAGGAGTTGCGCAGGCGCTGGGACGAGAAGCACGCCCAGCTGAAGAAGCTGGTGCTGAACCTCCGTCAGGCGGCCTCCGTCAGCCCGGACATGGCCTCCCGCTACCAGGCCGCGCAGACCCGTCTGCGCAAGTTCGAGGAGGCCGGCCCGCCCCCGGAGCCGCCGCGCGAGCAGGACATCAAGATGCGGATCAGGGGCGGCCGTACCGGCGTACGGGCGGTCACCTGCGCGAACCTGGAGCTCACCGGCCTGATGAAGCCCTTCGACCTGGAGGTCTTCTACGGCGAACGCGTCGCCGTCCTCGGCTCCAACGGCTCCGGCAAGTCCCACTTCCTGCGCCTGCTCGCCGGCGACGACGTGGCGCACACGGGCGACTGGAAGCTGGGCGCCCGGGTCGTACCCGGACACTTCGCGCAGACCCACGCGCACCCGGAGCTGGAGGGCCGCACGCTCCTCGACATCCTGTGGAAGGAGCACGCACAGGACCGCGGCGCCGCGATGTCCCGCCTGCGCCGCTACGAGCTGACCCACCAGGCGGAGCAGACGTTCGAGCGTCTCTCCGGCGGCCAGCAGGCCCGCTTCCAGATCCTCCTGCTGGAGCTCCAGGGCGTGACGGCGCTGCTGCTGGACGAGCCGACCGACAACCTGGACCTGGAGTCCGCCGAGGCGCTCCAGGAGGGCCTGCAGGCCTTCGACGGCACGGTCCTCGCGGTCACCCACGACCGCTGGTTCGCCCGCTCCTTCGACCGTTTCCTGGTGTTCGGCAGCGACGGCCGGGTCCGGGAGACCCCGGACCCGGTCTGGGACGAACGGAGGGTGGAGCGGGCCCGCTAGGACCCGCTCCCGGTCACTTCCAGCGCAGCAGCGCGCCGAGGCCCCCCACGGGGACCTCCCGCTCGGAGACCGACAGGGCGGGCGCGTCCGTTGCCACCGCGGAGCGGATCAACGCGTCATCCGCCCGGGCCGGCCACGAGTGCTGCTCGCCCAGGACCTTCAGGTCCGTCCGGCGCACCGCGAGCTGGTCGGGGTCCTCCCCGATCCACACCTCGCGGTGCGCATCGGGCCCGTCCACCCTGATCAGCAGCTCGTCGATGCGGTGCTCCCGTGCCGCCTCGACCAGCGCGGGCACGCCTTCGACGGCCCCGGCACGGCCCTCGTCGTCCGGGGTGCGGGCGGCGCGGAACCGCTCCAGCTCCGCCTCGGCCTGCCGGCCCATATGCTCGGCCCGGGCCCGCTCCACGTCCTCGTCGAGCAGCCGGCTGCCCGTGCCGTGCGGCGCCTCGACCACCATGCCGTGCAGCCGCTTGGGCAGCCGCTCGTGCACGGACCGCCGCTCCCGGTCGTCGCCGACGAGGATCAGCAGGTCGGCCTTGGTCTCCTCCTGGCACACGGCGAGCGCGTCGGCGATCTCCGCGGCGTTGTGCTCCCAGGTGTTCTCCACCCGCAGCTGGAAATGCCGCTCGGACCAGTCCGCGGAACTCGTCCGGTGCACCGGCCACTGCCGCCCGGTGACGCTCCCGGCGCCCTCCCGGCCCAGCGCGCTGCGCAGCTCGAAGTCCGCGCCCTTGCGGTCGACGTACGCCACCACGCACACCGGGTCCTCACCGGCCAGCTCCAGCAGCGGCGCGACCCGCGGCAGCGGCGCCCATTCGGCCCAGTCGCCGCCCTGCGGTGGACGGACCAGCGGCGGGTCGAGAACGACCTCGCCGGCGCGGGCGAACAGGGCCCGCCCGTGCGGCTCCGAGGAGTGCCGCAGATCCTCGATCGCGCTCTGCACGGCCCGGCACGTCGCCTCGTCCGCTCCCTGCGCGGCCAGCGCACCGGCCATCGCCTGGGCCGTCAGCTCCCGCTCGTGGGGAGTGCCCTCCGTGTGCCGTGAGGTGTCGACGTACACGGAGGCCCAAGGCCCGGGGTGTTCGTACAGTGGGTGCAGAAAGGCGAGATCCATGGTTCCTCCCGGATACCGCTCGGGGGCAGTGCTCAGTTGCTCCGGGGGCGGGTACCCGGACCGCAGAGACGAACACGACGAGCGGGGCGACACGATGACCGGAGTGGACCCTGACCGGCTGGACGACCAGCAGCTCATGAAAGAGCTGGAGACCATCCACCGCACGCGCCACGACACGCTGCTCTACGGCTCGAACGACGCGCTGCGCGCCCACAACGAGCGCATGGCGCAGCTCGAGGGCGAGTACCTGCGCCGCAACCCGCGCCGCCCGGTGGCCGCGGGCCGCACGCGCGAAGGGGCCCGGGAGCGGGGGAGCGGGGAGTCGGCGACTCCCACGCCCCCCGGCACCTGAGCCCCTCGAAGGACGCAACCGCAGCAGAACCGAAGCGCACGCGCGCCGCACGGACCGGACCGGCGGCGACCGGCCCGGCCCCGCAGCTCAGCGCCGTACCGCCGGCCGCCCCCAGTGGCGGTGCCCTGCGACGGCCCTCACGAACGCGTCCAGGAACTCCTCGCTCGCCGGCCCCGGCGACGTGTCCGTCACGACGCCCTGGTCCGCGACCACCCGGTGGAACTCCGTCGACAGCCCGAGGCCCTCGGGCTCCAAGGCCGACAGGATCCCCACGCCCGAGCCGAGCGCGCCCAACGGCTTTCCGTGCCGGTAGGCGTCCCGCACGAACCGCACCATGTCCGGATCGGCCGCCGCCGGCGGAGTGCCGACGGGTCCGCCGGGCAGCAGCACGGCGTCGTACAGCACGGACGCCACGGTCGGCAGTGCCCGGTCCACCGCGTAGGTCTCACCGTCGGCCCCGGTGATCGTGCCGTCCGTCGCGGCCAGCGCCTCGACGATGGCCCCCTCGGCGGCCAGCCGCTCCCGCACGGAAGTGACCTGCTCGGCGTCCACCCCGTCGGTGACGAGCACCGCGACCTGCCGGGTCCGGATCGAACCGTCCCCGCGCAGCGACTCGAGGCTGAGGGCGGGGGAGGCCTGCTTGTACGGGGCCTGCGCACCGGACGGCTCCGGGACCCCGACGCCCTGAGCCACCCGCGCGGCCAGCTCCCCGTCGACCTTGGCCAGGTGCTCGACCGTCCGGGCCCGCACGGTCATCGCGCCGACCTTGCCGAGCTCGAACCGGAACGCCTCCACGATGTGCTGCCGCTCCCAGTCGGTCATGCTGTTCCAGAACATCGCGGTCTGGCTGTAGTGGTCCTGGAAGCTGGGGCTGCGGCGCCGGATCTTGTGCCCGTCCACCCGTTCGGCGTAATGCGTGTAGGCGCTTCCCCCGGCGCCCGCGTGGGCCGGGCAGCCCCCGCCGAGCGAGTTCGGGGAGTAGTTCGTCCCGGAGTGGATCGCGCTCTGGTGGTAGCCGTCGCGCTGGTTGTTGCGCACCGGCGCGAGGGGACGGTTCACCGGCAGCTGCGAGAAATTGGGCCCGCCGAGCCGGATCAGCTGCGTGTCCAGGTAGGAGAAGTTCCGGGCCTGGAGCAGCGGATCGTTGGTGAAGTCGATGCCGGGCACCACGTTGGCCGTGTGGAAGGCGACCTGCTCGGTCTCCGCGAAGAAGTTCTCCGGATTGCGGTCCAGCACCATCCGGCCGATCGGCCGTACCGGCACCTGCTCCTCCGGGATGATCTTCGTCGGGTCGAGCAGATCGAAGTCGAAGGCGAACTCGTCCTCCTCCGGAACGAGTTGCACACCCAGCTCCCACTCGGGGTACTCGCCCGCCTCGATCGCGTCCCACAGGTCACGCCGGTTGAAGTCCGGGTCCCGGCCCTGGCACTCCTGGGCCTCGTCCCACACCAGCGAGTGCACGCCCAGCTTCGGTTTCCAGTGGAACTTCACGAACGTGCCGCGGCCCTCGGCGTTCACGAACCGGAAGGTGTGCACGCCGAAGCCCTGCATCATGCGGTAGCTGCGCGGGATCGCCCGGTCCGACATGAGCCACATGATCGCGTGGAGCGTCTCGGGCTGGAGCGACACGAAGTCCCACAGGGTGTCGTGCGCGGACGCGCCCGTCGGGATGTCGTTGTGCGGCTCGGGCTTCACCGCGTGCACGAAGTCCGGGAACTTGATGCCGTCCTGGATGAAGAAGACCGGGAAGTTGTTCCCGACCAGGTCGTAATTGCCCTCCGACGTGTAGAACTTGGTCGCGAAGCCGCGCACGTCCCGCACGGTGTCCGCCGAGCCCTTCGGGCCCTGCACGGTCGAGAACCGCACGAACACGGGCGTCCGCACGGACGGGTCCTGGAGAAACGCCGCGCGGGTGAACTCCGCGCAGGACTCGTACGGTTCGAAGTACCCGTACGCGCCCGCGCCCCGCGCGTGCACCACCCGCTCAGGGATCCGCTCGTGGTCGAACCGGGTGAGTTTCTCCCGGAAGTGGAAGTCCTCCATCAGGGTCGGTCCGCGCTCGCCCGCCGCCAGGGAGTCGTCGGTGTGGTCCACCTCGACGCCCTGGTCGGTGGTGAGCGGACCGGCGGCGGGATCGTCCGCCCGGAACGCCTCGCGCTGCCGCTGCTTGCGGTCGTCGGGGGATGCCATCAGGCGGCCTCCCGTGCGAAGACGTCCAGGAAGGTCTCGCAGAACGCCTTCAGATCGTCGGGCTTGCGACTGGTGATGAGCTTGTTCGCCCCGTGGTCACAGACCTTGACCTGCTTGTCGACCCAGGTGCCGCCCGCGTTGCGGATGTCCGTCTGCAGGCTCGGCCAGGACGTGAGCTCCCGGCCGCGGACGACGTCCGCCTCCACCAGCGTCCACGGCGCGTGGCAGATCGCGGCCACGGGCCGGCCGTGCTCGAAGAAGTCCCGGACGAACGCGACCGCCTTGTCGTCCATCCGCAGGAAGTCCGGGTTGGCGACGCCGCCCGGCAGCACGAGAGCACCGAACGAGTCCGGCGCGGTGTCGCCCACGACCTCGTCCACGGGGAACGTGTCCGCCTTGTCCAGGTGGTGGAAGGCCTGGATCTCGCCCTGCTGCGTCGACACCAGAACGGGCTCGTGACCCGCGTCCTTCGCGGCCTGCCACGGATCGGTCAGTTCGACCTGCTCGACGCCCTCGGGTGCGACCAGAAACGCGATACGCATGATGCTCAACGTCCTTTCCCGGAGCCGGCGGCGCTCCAGTGCGCCGCGTCGCTCCACGCGTCGTTCTCGTACTCTTCGTGCTTCTCGTTGCTCATGCACCACCCCGGGCGTCGGGCTCGGCCCGGCTGATGTCGGCGAGCGCCGACGCGGGGTCCTCGGCCTCGGCCACGTCGCCGAGGCTCACGATCCCGACCGGCAGCCCGTTCTCCACCACGGGCAGCCGGCGCACCGCGTGCTCGCGCATCAGCGTCACCGCCGTCGCCACAGGGTCGTCCGGCGTCACCGTCACCGGATCACGGGTGCACACGGTCCGCGCGCTGACCGTCATCGGGTCGGCGCCGTCGGCGACGGCCCGTACGGTGATGTCACGGTCGGTGAGCACACCGATCACGTCCTGCCCCTCGGCCACCACCACATCGCCGATGTTCTGTGTGCGCATCAGCTGCGCCGCCTCCACGAGCGAGGCGTCCGGGCGCACGGCGACCACACCCGCCGTCATCACGTCTTTGACGTACTCGGCCATCACTGGGGCCTTCCCTCCGTTTCCAGGCCGGTGGGGGCGCCGCGGCACACCGCGACGCCCCCGACGCGGTCCTTACGCGTACTCTTCCGGCCCGGTCTCACGTGCCCGGATCAGGGCCTGGGCCAGCTCCTGGACGGTGCCGTAGCGCTCCCCACGCGGCAGCCCTTCCAGGGCCTCGACAAGGGAGTCGGGCGCCTGGTGGCCGCGCAGCTCGCGAACCAGCTCGCGCGCACTCGCGGGGAACGCCCTGCGGCCCAGGATCCGGGCCAGTTCCAGCCGCACCGATTCCAGGGACGTCGGTGCACGGCTCGGCGTCACCGGCCCGTGGGCGACCTCGGGGTCGTCCTCGGCGGCCGGCTCCGGGTCGTGCCACTCCTCACTGCGGGTGGGGTGCCCGGACCTGAGCAGACCCTGCAGTTCGTGCTTCATCTCGTCGTCCCGGTGGACGCTCAGCCGGTCGCTGCCTCGCTGCATGTCTCCCTCCAGACGTTCGGGGGCCCGCACCGCGTACCCGAACACCGGAGGGCGACACAGGTTCCGTGAGCCCGATCGCCGCCGTCCCACGGGTTTGCGCCATGTCCTGCGGGAGACCCGGATCACACCCCCCCGCACCTGACTGGGGAAGGACACGCCATGGCGATGCTCGCTGTGCTCATCCCGCTGCTCATGCTCGGAGTGGTGCTGGTGCTGGGCCGTTACGAGGAGTTGCTGCTGCCGCAGGAAGACGCCGACCGGCGCGAACCGCCCGGCGTCGCCCCGGCTGCCGCGGCCGCTACGTCTTCTCCCGCCCCGGCGGGAACTCCCTCCCCTTCGCCCTGAAGCCCCGCTTGACCACCGATCCCCGGTCCGCGTCGCCCTTCGGGATCGGAACCGCGGCTCGTTCCCGGCCCTGCCCCACGCGGCGAGCAGGCTGTTGACGCCGTCGCCCGGACAGCCGAAGACCTGCTCCACTCCCCATGCGCCCAGCCTCCGCAGGACGTGGCCGGCGGCCTTGGTGCTCATGTACGACGCCCCGGACGAAGGGGCACGAAGCCGGCGGTGCGAGTCACCCTGCGCGACGGCGGAGAACCTCTCCGGGTTTGCGGGTGGGGGCCCGGGGCAGGCGCACCCCAGTGCTTCGGACAGGAGGCACGTCCGTGGGAGCGGCGCAGAGAGCCGCCACCGGCGTCCCTGTCCCACAACGGATGCGCTCCCGCGGTGACCGTCCAACCCAAAGCACTTTCAAGGGAATTGCGACGAATCATGCAGACCCGAACCAGCACGAAGCGGCACCCCCACGACGATGCCCCCGACACCGCCGAGGCCTTCCGCAGGCTCACCTCGATGCCGGCCGGCCCGGAGCGCGACGCGCTTCGCGACGAGATCGTCGAGGCCTGGCTGCCCATGGCGGACCGCCTCGCCGGACGCTTCCGCAGCCGCGGCGAGAGCTCCGAGGACTTGCGCCAGGTCGCGGCCCTCGGCCTGGTCAAGGCCGTCGACCGGTACGACCCCGAGCGCGGCAGCGC
Source organism: Streptomyces sp. NPDC057424 (assembly GCF_042803315.1). Lineage (NCBI taxonomy): Bacteria > Bacillati > Actinomycetota > Actinomycetes > Kitasatosporales > Streptomycetaceae > Streptomyces > Streptomyces sp. NPDC057424. Next base: position 13,799 of record NZ_JBHVCP010000044.1, on the reverse strand, counting down.
CTTCGAGAGCTACGCCGTACCGACCATCACCGGCGAGATCAAGCGGCACTTCCGGGACCACATGTGGACCCTGCACGTACCCCGCCGCGTCCAGGACCTGCGCAACCGCGTGCGCTCCGCCGGCCAGGACCTGTCCCAGACCATCTCCGGCCGCCGGCCCACCGTGGCCGAGATCGCCGAGCACGCGAACCTGAGCGAGGAGGACGTCCGGGCCGGCCTGGAGGCGCTGGAGAGCTTCACGGCGCTGTCCCTGGACGCGGAGCTGCCCGGCAGTGAGGACGGGTACTCCCTGAGTGACGCGCTGGGGTCCCTCGACCCGGCGCTGGACACGGTCGTCGACCGCGAGTCGGTGAAGGCCCGGCTGGCGGCGCTGCCCGAGCGGGAGCGGGCGATCCTGTACATGCGGTTCTTCGGGGACATGACGCAGAGCCGGATCGCCGAGGAGCTGGGGATCTCGCAGATGCACGTGTCCCGGCTGATCAGCCGGTGCTGCGGGCGGGTGCGGGAGCAGGTGATGCGGGACGTGGCCTGACACGGGGCTTCTCCGCTTTCACCCGGTTGGAGTGTGCTGTCCCGCTAATGGGGCCCGGTCCCGCGCGGGCCCGCCGGGGGCGGGCTGTCATGGCAGAGGGGTATGACTACCGAAGGAGTCCCCTCGATGCGCCGCAGCCTGCACGCCCTGTCCGCCGCCGTCCTGGCCGGCTCAGCCCTGGTGGGCTTCGCGCCGGCCGTCTTCGCCGAACCGGCCGCCGAGGTCAGTCCCGCCACCGTCCACCCCGGGGGCACGCTCACCGTCTCGGTCAGCTGCGATCCGACCGGGGGGCGGCCGCCCGACACCATCGACGCCACCTCGCAGGCCTTCGACGAGGGCACGGTGCCCCTGCAACGGGTCACCGGCAACGACGACAAGGTGTCCGGCCCCGCCTACCGCGGCACGGCCCGTATCGCCTCCGCGGAGAACTTCGAGGGGGATCCGGACGCCCTGGGGGAGGACTCGGCGTGGACGGTCGACGGCACCTGCCCGGCCGCTCCGGGCGGGGAGGGCAAGCAGTGGAGCGCGACGTTCACCGTGACCCACGGCTCCGGGCCCCACAAGCCGTCGCACAAGCCCACGCACCATCCCACCCACAAGCCCTGTCCCGAGCCCTCGCACCACCGCGAACGGCCCCACACCGAGTGCGACGCGGCGGCGGTCCAGCGCGGCGTGCGGGCCGGTGACGGGGGCGCCTTCACCGACTCCGTGCCGGCCCTGGTGGCGGGCGGGGTGCTGATCGCGGGCGCCTTCGGTGCCGCCGTGCACCGGCTGCGCAACCGGGAGAGCGGCCCCCACCGCTGACCCGCCCGGCCCGTTCCGCCGCCCCGGAAGGAACCGGCTTCCCCGGCCCGGGGCCGCTCATGCTGTGACCGTCACAACCCGGCCGGGCGCCCATGGGGCGGCGGCACCCTGGGTACTCAGGGGCCGAGGGCAGCGGACGGCGCACGCGCCGAGGGTCACAGAGACGGCGGCACCAGGCACTGCGGAGGTACGGATGCGGCGGACGGCCCCGGAAGGTCACGGCCCCGTACGGTTCGGGCCGCCGCTCCCCGAGGACGGGCTGCACGTCCTGCCGGAGCTGTCCGCGGTGCTCGCCGCCGCCGCGTCCCGGGGCGGCCACGAGCCCGTCGGCGGCGGCCGGGCAGTGCGCGAGGCCGCCTGCGGCTACTGGGACCGGCGCGGACTCACCTGCGACCCCGGCCGGGTGGCCGCCGCCCCCGGCTCGCCCGCCCTGCTGCTCGCGCTGACCGCGGCCCTCGGCGGCGACGTCCTCGTACCGAGACCCTGCGCCGCCTGGTGGGCGCCGTACGCACGTCTGCTGGGGCGCCCCGCCTTCCATGTGCCGACCCCGCCCGAGAGCGGCGGTGTTCCCGACCCGTACGCGCTGCTGGAGACCGTGCGCCGGGTCCGCGCGGAGGGGGGCGACCCGCGACTGCTCGTACTGTCCGTCGCCGACGACCCCACCGCGACCGTCGCCCCTCCCGAACTGCTCCACGAGACCGTCGAAGCCGCCCAGGGCGAGGGCCTGCACCTGGTCAGCGACGAGACCTGGCGCGACACCCTGCACGAGCCGCGCGACACCGTGCTGCTCAGCCCCGCCGAGATGGTGCCCGACCGGGTCACCGTCGTCACCGACCTGGCCGGTGCCCTGCTCCCGCCCGGCTGGCCGGCCGCCGTGGCCCGCTTCCCGGCCGGGGAGGACGGCGAGGACCTCCATGCGCGCGTGCTCGACGTCCTCACCGCCCTCGACTCCAGCGTCGCCGCTCCCGTCGCCGCGGCGGCCGCGTACGCCCTGGGCGAGCCGGAAGCCGTCACGGCGCGCATGGCTGCCACTGCGCGCCTGCACGCGCTCCTGGCCGCCGAGGCGCACGCCGCCGTCGTCGCCGCGGGCGCCCTCGCCCGGCCCCCGCGCTCCGGCCGCCACCTGTACGTGGACCTGGCCCCGCTGCGCCCCGCGCTGACCGCGCACGGCGTCGGCGACGCACAGGAACTGGAGGACTTCCTCACCGCACGCCTCGGCATGCCCGCCCCGGGCGGGCACCGCTTCGGCGACGATCTCGAAGCCCCGCGCGTGCGGCTTTCCACCGGCGCACTGGTGGCCGGCTCCGCCACGGAACGCGCGGAATGCCTCACCTCGCCCACTCCGTTGGAACTGCCGCGGGTGCAAAGCGCGTTGATCCAACTGAAGTCGGTCTTCGACGATCTCCGCGACGACGCTCAGCGATGGGAGCCTCCTCGATGACGCAGCAGTCCGAGTCGACCACGAGCACGACCACCCGGGAATCCGACGAACCCGCGCTCCCGTCATCCCTCGCAGCCCCGTATCCACCCCTGGCCGAACCCCGGCCGCTGGCCGAGCGGCGGGTGTGGCCGCGCACCTTCCACGACCGGCTGACCGCGCCGCTCCCCGGCCTGAGGGCCATGGCCCGCTTCGCCCGCGAGGGCGCGGTCAGACCGGGCCCGGAGGGCCTCGCCGACATCCCCCGGCTGCCCTACGCCCCGGCCCCGCTGCCCCGCGTCGACGCCCGCACCGTCGCCGTCACATGGGCGGGACACGCCAGCTGGGTGCTGCGCATCGGCGGACTGACCGTCCTCACCGACCCGGTCTGGTCCCGCCGTATCCTCGGCACCCCGGCCCGCATCACCCCCGTGGGCGTCCCCTGGGAGGACCTGCCCCGCGTCGACGCCGTCGTCATCAGCCACAACCACTACGACCACCTGGACGCCCCCACGCTGCGCCGCCTCCCGCGTGAGACCCCGGTGTTCGTCCCGGCCGGGCTCGCCCGCTGGTTCCACCGCCGCCGCTTCACGCGAGTGACGGAGCTCGACTGGTGGGAAGCGGCCGAACTGGACGGCGTCCGCTTCGACTTCGTGCCGTCCCACCACTGGTCCAAGCGCAGCCTCACCGACACCTGCCACAGCCTGTGGGGCGGCTGGGTCCTCACCGACCGGGACGGCCGGAGCGTCTACTTCGCGGGCGACACCGGCTACGGGCACTGGTTCTCCCGCATCGGCCGCCGCTACCCCGGCATCGACCTGGCGCTCCTGCCCATCGGCGCCTACGACCCCCGCTGGTGGCTCCGCGACGTCCACTGCGACCCGGAGGAAGCGGTCCGCGCGGCCCAGGACCTGGGCGCGAGCCGGATGGCCCCCATGCACTGGGCGACGTTCGTCCTCTCGGCGGAACCGGTCATGGAACCCCTGACGCGCGTGCGGGCGGCATGGGAGAAGGCGGGCCTGCCCCGCGAGGACCTGTGGGACATGCCGGTGGGTGCCTCACGGGTGCTGACCGGGGACTGACCTCGAGGGACGCGGGGAACCGGGCGGGCAACCACCGGACGCCCGACGGCGCTACCGAACCCGCCGCACCACACTCGGCACCGCGCTGATCAGCAAGGCCAGCCCGATCGCCGCCACGACACCCTCCCACGGCTCGTCGAACAACGCCCCCCCGAGCACGCCGATCAGCTGATACGTCGCGGCCCACGCCAGACAGGCCGGGAAGTTCCCCCGGGCGAAGCGCCGCATCGGCCACTCCGCCAGCAGACAGGCCAGCATCACCGGGATACGTCCCGCGGGCACGAGCCGCGACAGCACCAGCACGGCGACACCGTGCCCGGTGAGTTTCTCCTGTGCCTGCTCCAGCCGGTCCTCCGGCGCCCGCGACCGGATCGCCTTCAGCCACCGCGACCCGTTCTTCGACTTCAGCCCGCGTCGCCCCAGCCAGTACAGCGCCGCATCGCCCAGGAACGCCGCCAGCGACGCCGTCACGAACACCATCGCCAGCGAGAACGGCGCCGTCTGATGGAGGGCGACCACCGCCGCCGAACTCACCAGCGCCCCCGTCGGAATCACCGGCACCAACGCTCCGGCCAGCACCAGCAGAAAGAGCGTCGGATACCCGATCGCCTGCTGCGTGGACTCCGGAACGACCGACGCCGGTGTGACGGCCGACACCGCGAGCAGCGGCGCGAGCGCCAGGTGCGCGGACCAGCTCACCGCGCGGCCTCCAAGCGCACGCTCTCCCCGTGCCCGAGCCGGTGCACGGCCACGGCCGGCGCGTGCCGGGCCGCCAGCCGGACGAACTCGTCCCCCGGCGCGTGGAACTCGTGGGGACGCACGGCGTCCATGCCGATCGGCCAGTACGTGCCGTAGTGCACCGGTACCGCGCTGCGCGGCGCCAGCCGCTCCAGCGCCTGCGCCGCCCGGTCCGCGTCCAGGTGCCCCTCGCCCAGGTACGGCCCCCAGCCGCCCACCGGCAGCAGAGCCACCTCGACCGGCCCGACCTCCTTGGCCATGTCGTCGAACAGCCCGGTGTCCCCGGCGAAGTACGTCCGGGCCTCGCCGGCTATGACGTAGCCGAGGGCGGGGGAGCGGTGCGGTCCGAACGGCAGCCGCCGCCCGTCGTGCCGCGCGGGCACGGCTCGTACGACGATGTCGCCGACCGGGGTCTCGTCCCCGGGAGCCACCTCGCTGATCCGCAGGTGTGCGAGCCGGCGCAGACCCGGCACGGCCCGGCGCGCGCCCCGGGGCACGAGCAGGCGCGTGCCCGGAGCGAGCCGCATCAGCGACGGCAGGTGCAGATGATCGGCGTGCAGATGCGACACCAGCGCCACGTCCGCCCGGGGGGCGGCGCCCGGGGGCGGCAGCGCTCCGCGCCGGCGCCGCAGGTGCGCGAGCCGGCGTGCGAACAGGGGATCCGTGAGCACGCGCACGTTCGAGTCCTCGACGGTGCAAGTGGCGTGACCCCACCAGGTGATCTCCACCGGCACTCCTTTGCCTCCTTCGCGCGACTCCCCCGAAGCCTACGTGCAGGGGTAGGGTCGGCGGCGAAACCGGAGGTGAGGGGGGACGCCATGGTGGCGGTGCGGGTCACGGCGATCGCGAGTCTGACGCCGCTGGAGGAGCTGGACGACAATCCGTTCCTGGTCGACTCCCGCAGTCAGCACGCGATGTGCGCCCGCTGGGCCGCCGAGCGCGGCTACGTGGTCAGCCGGGAGTTACTGGTCCGGGGGCTGCGGCCGGACCACGGCGTGCTGTGGGACGGCGTCCGGCCCGGCCTCGACCTGTTCGTCGCGCCCAGCCGGCGGGTACTGGAGAGCGCGCTCGCCTCCGTCGAGGAGTTCACCGCCGAATGTGCCCGGCGGGGTGTACGCGTCGAGACCGTGGGGCATGCGGAGCCTTTGTACGACGCGGCGATGAAGGCCTGTGTGCACCGGCGGCTGTCGATGCCGACGGCAGGCTACGACGGGCGCTGACGCCGTCCCCCACAGGGTGTGATCCGGGGACGAAACCGCCCGGCCGGGCGTTGAGACACTGTGGGGGAGGCCCGCTACGGCTGCGGGCCAGGGACGTGAGGTGGCGGGGCGTGCGGGGCGTGCGGTGGCGGCGGGTCGCCAGTCAGGTGGGGCGGAGCGTCGCCGTGTGGGCGGTCTCCACCGTCACCATGCTCGTGCTCGCCGGGATCCTCCCGGACTTCCGGCTCCGCTCGGAGAACGGCGACAGCGCGACCGACATCGCCGTCACGGCGGCCTTCGGCGCCGGGGCCTTCGGCCTGCTGTCGGCCGTGGTGTGGCCGCTGCTCGTCCGGCTGCTGCTCCTCGTACCGGCGCTCGTCCTCGGGCTGCTGGTGTTCTTCCTCAACGGCGCCCTGCTGCTGCTCGCCCTGCGCCTCAACCCGGCCGAGCGCGGCGCCGCAGCCCCCGAGACCGCCGTCGTGGTCGCCGCCGTGATGTCGGCCGTGGCGTCCGCGACCGGCGCCGCCCTGGCCGTGCGGGACGACGACGCCTACCGCCGCAGGCTGTACCGCCTCTCCGACCGCCGCCGCCGGACCGGGCCGCCCTCCCCCGCCAGCCCCGGCACGGTCTTCGTGCAACTCGACGGCGTCGGCCACGACACCCTGCTCGACGCGGTCGGCAAGGGCCTGATGCCCACCGTCGCCCGCTGGCTCGACATAGGCGACGGCGGCCGCCCCACCCACCGGCTCACCCCCTGGCGCACCGACTGGTCCAGCCAGACCGGCGCCAGCCAGCTGGGCATCCTGCACGGCAGCAACCACGACGTCCCCGCCTTCCGCTGGTACGAGAAGGACACCCGCGAAGTGGTCGTGTGCAACCGCCCGACCAGCGCGGCCGAACTCCAGCGCCGCGCCGTCGACTACGCGGGGCACGGCGGGCTGCTCGCCGTCGACGGCGCCAGCCGCGGCAACCTGTTCAGCGGCGGCGCCGAGCAGCAGGCCCTCGTGCTGTCCATCGCCGCCCGCCGCCGCAGCCGGGAGAACCGCTCCCGCGCGGGCTACTTCGCCTACTTCTCCGACCCGGCCAACGCCGTGCGCACCGCGCTCTCCTTCATCGCCGAGGTGGCCCGGGAGACCGGCCAGTCCACCCGGGCGCGGCTGCGCAAGCAACGACCCCGCGTCTCCCGCGGCGGCCTCTACCCGCTCGTCCGGGCCTTCGCGACCGTCGTCGAGCGGGACGTCGTCGTCGCCGCGGTGACGGGCGACATGCTCGTCGGCCGCACGGCCGTCTACGCCGACCTGGTGGCCTACGACGAGGTCGCCCACTACTCCGGCCCGGCGAGCCGCGACGCGCAGAAGATCCTCGAACGGCTCGACCGCTCCCTCGCCCTGATCGAGAACGTCGCCGAACACGCCCCGCGCCCGTACCGGATCGTCGTGCTGTCCGACCACGGCCAGAGCCCCGGCGAGACCTTCCGCTCCCGCTACGGCCTCACTCTCGGAGACCTGGTGCGGGCCGGCTGCGGCATGCCCGTACCGCGCAGGGCGGAGCGCACCCGCAGCGGGGCGGAGGCCCGAGCCGCCGTGCGCGCCGCGCTGCGGATCCCCGTGGAGGAGGCCGGTGAGCAGCACCGCCCCGTACGCCGCGAGGAGCCGATCGTGCTGGCCTCCGGCAACCTCGGCCTGGTCTCCTTCCCGGACGTCCCGCACCGGATGAGCAAGGAGGAGATCGACGCCCGCCACCCCGCGCTGCTGCCGACCCTCGCCAACCACCCCGGCATCGGCTTCCTGCTGGTCCGCAGCGACGAGCACGGCGGTGTCGTCCTCGGCGCGTACGGCGCCCAGATCCCGCTGGCCGACCTCGACGACAACCCGGGCCCGCTCGCCCCGTTCGGGCCGGGCGCCGCCGACGCGGTACGCCGAACGCACTCCTTCCCGCACACCGCCGACATCATGGTCAACTCCTTCCACGACCCGGCCGACGGCGAAGTCCTCGCCTTCGAGGAGCAGATCGGCTCCCACGGCGGCCTCGGCGGCGCCCAGGGCAGACCCTTCCTGCTGTCGCCGCTCGGCATCTCCGCACCGGTCGGCGAGGGCGAGGAACTCGTGGGCGCCGAGCACGTGCACCGGGTGCTGCGGCGCTGGCTGCGCGAGGCGAACGGACCGCAGGTGCCGCTGGAGGCCACCGAGGAGGAGCGCGCCGCCTGAAATTCGGCTGCGCCCACCGGGCCGTACGCCCACACTGTTCGTACCGGACGCCGCACACCTGCGCGTCCCTTTCGAACACCCCCGAGGAGTTGCTGCTTTGCAGGCAGCCGTCACCGTCACGCCCGCCCGCATTCCCGACCTGCTGCTCGGCCTGGCCACCGTCCGGCCGGTCTTCATCTGGGGCGCGCCCGGCATCGGAAAGTCCTCCCTGGTACGGAACTTCGCCGAGTCCCTGGGCCTGGAATGCGTGAGCCTGCTGGGCACCCAGCTCGCCCCCGAGGACCTCATCGGCGTGCCGCAGATCCGCGACGGCCGTTCGGTGTTCTGCCCGCCGGAGACGATCGCCCGGGACGAGCCGTACTGCCTGTTCCTGGACGAGCTCAACGCGGCCACGCCGGATGTGCAGAAGGCGTTCTACTCGCTGATCCTGGACCGCCGGATCGGCAGCTACGAACTGCCCAAGGGGTCGATCGTCATCGGCGCCGGGAACCGTGCCACCGACAACGCCCTCGCCCGGCCCATCGCCTCCGCGCTCGTCAACCGCCTCGCGCACGTGCACCTGGAGGCCTCCGCGAAGGACTGGCTGATCTGGGCCGGGAGCAACGGCATCCACCCCTGGATCGTGGACCACCTCACCGACCGGCCGGACCACCTGTGGTCCAAGCCGCCGAAGAGCGAGGAGCCGTTCTCCACGCCCCGCTCCTGGCACATGCTCTCCGACGCCCTGCACTCCTTCGGCCGGGACCTCGACGAGGAGACCCTGAAGGTCCTCGCGCACGGCACGCTGACCCCGGCGCACGCGACCGCCTTCTGTGGCTACGTCAAGATCGTCCGCAGCCGGTACGGCATCGAGGCCATCGTCAAGGGCGACGCCCGCTGGCCGAACCGGCCGGAGGACCGCGACCTGCTCTACTACCTCGCCGAGTCCTTCCGCGGCCGCCTGGTCAAGGACCTGCCCGCGAGCAAGGAGCACATGTCCGCGAACGGCCGGCAGACCGCCTACCGCGCCAAGTCCCTGCTGGTACAGCTCGCCGAGATCTCCGTCGAGGTCGCCCAGACCGTCATCGCCTCCGACAGCGACGGCAACCCCGTGCTGCCCTCCTGGTTCCTCGTCGAGGCGGCGCGGGACATGCCCCGGCTGGTCGAGGCCCGCCGGTGACCCGGCGCCCGGCCAACAGGAAGAAGCGGGACCTCGCGGGCGAGGCCTTCGCCGAGGGCATGCGGCTGATGAGGGCCAACCCCGCCCTCGCGGCCGTGGAGTTCGACGTCTGCCGTCACGAGGAGTGCCGCTTCGCACCCCGCGACGGACTCGTCGTCGTCGACTCCGACGGCGATCTGCACGTCCACCCGCTGCGCCTCGCCGAGCCCGCCGCGTGGGCCTGGGCGCTCGCCCACGCCGTCCTCCACCTCGGCTTCGGGCACGTCCCGGCGGTCAAGGGCGAACGCGTCCAGCCCGACCGCCACGACCTCGCCGCCCGCTGCGTCGTCGTCAACCGCTTCCTGCTCGGCTTCACCATCGGCGAGACCCCCGAGCATCTGCCCGCCTCCTACCCGGACGGCGACGAGGAGCAGCTCGCCGTCCGCTGGCGCCGCGACGGACTGCCCGCCGTGTACGAGCGCTGCGGCACGGCCGGCGACGAGCCCGACCAGGTGCTGACACGCTGGGCGGGCTGGTCCCAGCCGCCCGACTGGCAACTGGCCTTCGCCACCGCTCTGACCCGGACCGTGTCCGCCGCGATGGACATGGCGGGCGGCCGCCGCGACAGCCTGGACGGCGAGGCACCCCGGCCGCGCCCCTGGCAGCAGGCCCTGAGCTGGTTCATCTCCTCCTATCCGCTGCTCGGCGGCATCGCCTCCGGCATCAAGCTGGTCGCCGACGCCGAACTCGCCCGCGCCCACGGCATCGCCATCGCGGCCGTCGACGCGGAAGCGGCCGAGATCTACATCAACCCGCTGCGCCGGTTCGACGACGAGGAGTGGCGGTTCGTCCTCGCCCACGAGATGCTGCACGCCGCCCTGCGCCACGGCGACCGCTGCGGCGCCCGCGACCCGTACCTCTTCAACGTCGCCTGCGACTACGTCGTCAACGGCTGGCTGACCGAGATGCAGGTCGGCAGCATGCCCGACGGGCTGCTGCACGACCCGGAGCTCGCGGGCCTGTCCGCCGAGGAGGTCTACGACCGCATCACCGGCGACCTGCGCCGAAAACGCCGGCTGGCCACCCTGCGCGGCAAGGGCGTCGGGGACATCCTCGGCGGCCCCCTCGGCCCGCCCCGGGACTACGTCGACCTCGACGCCTTCTACCGCCGCGGTCTCGCCCAGGGCCTCGACCTGCACCAGCGGCAGGAGCGCGGTTTCCTGCCCGGCGGCCTGGTCGAGGAGATCCGCGCGCTCAGCCATCCCCCACTGCCCTGGGACGCCCGACTGGCCCGCTGGTTCGACGAGTTCGTGCCCCGCCCCGAGCCCGTCCGCTCCTACGCCCGCCCCGCGCGGCGCCAGGCGGCCACCCCCGACATCCCGCGCGCCGGACGGTACTTCCCGCCCGAGGAGATCGCCCGCTGCACCTTCGGAGTGGTCCTGGACACCTCCAGCTCCATGAACCGCGTGCTGCTGGGCAAGGCGCTGGGAGCCATCGCGTCCTACGCCGAGGCACGGGACGTGCCGGCCGCCCGGGTCGTGTTCTGCGACGCGGCCCCGCACGACGCCGGCTACCTGCCCGTCACCGAGATCGCCGGCCGGGTCCGCGTGCACGGCCGCGGTGGCACCGTCCTGCAGCCCGGCATCGACCTGCTGCAGCGCGCCGACGACTTCCCGCCCGGCGCGCCCGTCCTGCTCATCACCGACGGCTGGTGCGACGTCCTGCGCGTGCGGCGCGAGCACGCGTACCTGATCCCGCAGGGTGCGCGGCTGCCGTTCACCGCCAGAGGTGAGGTCTTCCACGTGAGTTGAGCCGTAGTGTGATCGGATGGGGGACACGGGGCCCGGAGACGGGCCCGCACGCGAGTCCGCATGCGAAAGGAAGAACTCGTGGCTACCACGCGCTCCGCACACACGGTCTGGGAAGGCAACCTGCTCGAGGGCAACGGTGTCGTCACCTTCGACTCCTCCGGTGCCATCGGCGAGCAGCCGGTCACGTGGGCCTCGCGCGCCCAGGAGGCGAACGGCAAGACCAGCCCCGAGGAGCTGATCGCGGCCGCCCACTCCAGCTGCTTCTCCATGGCCTTCTCCAACATCCTCAACAAGGCCGGGACGCCGCCCACCAAGCTCATCACCTCGGCCGACGTCTCCTTCCAGCCCGGTGAGGGCATCACCGGCATCCACCTCACCGTCGAGGGCACCGTCCCCGGCATGGAGGAGGAGGCCTTCCTCGCCGCCGCCGAGGAGGCCAAGGTCGGCTGCCCGGTCAGCCAGGCCCTCAAGGCCACGCCCATCACGCTGACCGCCAAGCTCGCCTGACCTGCCGCATCTCCCCGTCGCGCGGGCCCGCCCACCAGGGGCGGCCCGCGCGTCGTCGTCGGTTCACCACCGCCGGCCGGGGTATGAACCAGACGCCTCGAACCGCCGGGCCGGAAGGAACGCGATGCTGCCGGGAACGTCCACGAACGCGACGGTGCTCGACTCCGCCACCCGTGACCGGACCCGCGTCCTGCTGCTGTTCAGCCTCTCCGGACGCCTCCGCCCCCGCAACACCGCCCTCGGCGCCCTCGTCGACCGCTACGACTACGGCCGTTTCGCCTCCCACCTGATGACCAGCGAGGACGTGCTGCCCGTTGCGGTCCTCGACGAGCAGGTCGCGCCCCGGCGGCTGCGGCTGCCGCACGGCGACCACGGCCTGGGACTCGCGTCCTTGCGGATCCTCGTCGTCACCACTCCCCGCGGCGACGCCACCCTCGTCGTGGACTGCGCGTTCGTGGGCGAGACCACCGCCGGCGACCTCGCCGTCTGGCTGGCCACCACCTGCTTCGACCGGGAGCGGATCGAGCTCGACGACCGCCCGTTCCTGCAGACACTGACCGCCCGGCTCGGCGGCCGCCCGCTCGCCCTCGGCCAGAACGTGCACCAACTCGTCTTCCCCGGCGGCCGGTTACAACGGGAACTGCTCAGCGCCGACGAGGCCCGCAAGGCGATCCTGCTGAACGAGCTCGTCTACCGCGGCCGGATGCCGTGGAACCCCGCCACGCCCTACGACGCGAGCCTCGCGCCGCACCTCAGGAACCACGGCCTCACCCTGTCCGCCCTCGGCCGGGGCGTATCCGTCCAGGCCGGCTGGGCCCCGCACGTGGAGAACGGCCTGGTCCTCGTCGCCGTAGGCATGCTCTCCGCCCTGGCCGTGCTCCAGCGGACCCGGCTGGCGGCCTTCGCCATGATGAAGGCCAACGAGCAGGCTCTGACCGACTCGCCCACCGAGATCCGCACCCTGATCTCCCGCCTCTCCGCGGGCGTCAACGAACTCCAGCTGGACCTGGCCTTCGGCGTCGAGGCCTACGTCGACAGCCTGCTGATCCCCGAGATGGTCACCGAGGCCTTCCAGTCCTCGCTGCGCGACACCCTCGGCATCCGCGACAGCCTGGAGAACTCGGCCCGCATGGTCGAGCGCCTGACCTCGGTGATCAGCGCCCGCTCCGCCACCCTGGACGCCGAACTCGCCGAGCGTGACGACCGCCGCGACCGCACCGTCTCGGGCCTTGTCGCCGCGGCCACCCTGATCGCCCTGCCTCCGACCCTGCTGCTGGCCTTCTTCGGCGTGAACGGCACGAACGTCGACGAGCACCGCTCCATCCTCGACCTGCGCGTCTACGGCACCGCCTACGCGCTGGCCTGGCTGCCCTTCGTCGTGCTGGTCGTGATCGGCTGGATCCTGCTCAGACGGGTCAGCACCCGCTCCGGCTCGCTGCTGCCCGCGCCCGACGACGGCTTCGCCCCCGTACCGCCTCCCCGCTCGCCCTCCGGGAACCGACGACCATGACGCCACACCCCGCCGTCTCCGCCCACCGGGGCGGCTCCGAGCGTGCCCAGCCCGCGACCTGGGAGGCGTACGAGGACGCGATCGAGTCGGGTGCGGAGTACGTCGAGTTCGACATCCGCCGCACCGGGGACGGTGTCCTCGTCGTCCACCACGACCCGCGGACCGGCCCCGCCGGGCCCCCGCTGTCCGTGCTCACCCACGCCGAGCTGTGCGAGCGGGCCGGATACGCCGTGCCCGTGGTGGACGAGGTCATGGCGCTGATCGCCGGGAAACTGGTGGCCCACCTGGACCTCAAGGAGGTCGGCTACGAGCAGGAGGTGATCGACCGGGCGGTCGCCCTGCTCGGTGCGGACGGGCTCGTCGTGACGACGCTGGAGGACCGGTCCGTGGCCGCCGTCACCCGGCACTTCCCCGGGGTGCGCACCGCCCTGTCCCTGGGGCGTGACCGCAGGGAGCTGGCGCCGGCCCGGCTGCCCGGGACCCGGCTGAGCGAGCTGTTCCCCGCCCGCCGCATCCGGGCCTGCGGGGCGCACGGCGTCGCCGTGCACCAGCGCCTGGCCAGGACCAACGTGCTGCGCGAGGCGACCCGGCACGGCCTGTTCACCATGGTCTGGACCGTCAACGACGACACCCTCATGCGGGCCTTCCTCGCCCACCCGCGTGTCGACGTGCTCGTCACGGACCGGCCCCGGCGTGCCGTGGCGCTGCGCGGGCCAATCACCCCATCGCGGCATTGACAATGGCGCACTCAAGTTTTGTGCTGGAGTGTGTGGAGAGTCGTCGCCCTGGCGGAAGGGGACAGCGATGGGACGAGCGGTCGGAATCGACCTCGGAACCACGAACTCGGTGGTCGC
>NZ_JBHVCP010000043.1:0-70072 GCF_042803315.1 Streptomyces sp. NPDC057424 | reverse complement strand
GCGGCCACGCGCTCCCATCCGAGGTCTTCCCAAGTCACCGTCATACGGCGACGCTAGCGGTGCGCCCCGCTCGGGGCACGGCACCGCACGACCAGCCTTGCCGGGGGTGTACCCCACCGCCGTACACTGGGCCGGGGAATGCTGGCACTCGCACGCGCAGAGTGCCAGGCTCGACAGGCAGGACAACGGGCGGACGACTTCTGGAGGTGTGCGCGATGCTCAGTGAACGCAGGCTTCAGGTGCTGCGCGCCATCGTCCAGGACTACGTCGGCACCGAGGAGCCGGTGGGCTCCAAGGCCCTCACCGAGCGGCACAGCCTCGGCGTCTCCCCGGCCACCGTCCGCAACGACATGGCGGCCCTCGAGGACGAGGGGTACATCGCCCAGCCGCACACCAGCGCCGGGCGCATCCCCACCGACAAGGGCTACCGGCTGTTCGTCGACAAGCTCGCCGGCGTCAAGCCGATGACCGCGCCCGAGCGGCGGGCGATCCAGAACTTCCTCGAGGGTGCCGTCGACCTCGACGACGTCGTGGCGCGCACGGTACGGCTGCTCGCGCAGCTCACGCGCCAGGTCGCCGTCGTGCAGTACCCGTCGCTGACCCGGTCCACCGTGCGGCATGTGGAGTTGCTCTCCCTGGCGCCCGCGCGGGTGATGCTCGTGCTGATCACGGACACCGGACGGGTCGAGCAGCGGGTGGTCGACTGCCCGGCGCCGTTCGGTGACGCCTCGCTCGCGGATCTTCGCGCGCGGCTCAACAGCCGCGTGGCGAACCGCCGTTTCGCGGATGTGCCGAGTCTGGTGGAGGATCTCCCGGAGGCGTTCGAGCACGAGGACCGGGGTACGGTTTCCACGGTGCTCTCCACACTCCTGGAGACGCTCGTCGAGGAGAACGAGGAGCGGCTGATGATCGGCGGCACCGCCAATCTGACCCGCTTCGGGCATGACTTCCCTCTCACGATCCGGCCGGTGCTGGAGGCGCTTGAGGAGCAGGTCGTGCTCCTCAAGCTGCTCGGCGAGGCGAAGGATCCGGGCGTGACCGTACGGATCGGTCACGAGAACGCCCACGAAGGACTCAACTCCACGTCCGTCGTGTCGGTCGGCTACGGTTCGGGCGGCGAGGCAGTCGCCAAGCTCGGCGTGGTCGGACCGACCCGCATGGACTACCCGGGAACGATGGGAGCGGTACGCGCAGTGGCACGGTACGTCGGACAGATCCTGGCGGAGTCGTAGTGGCCACGGACTACTACGCCGTACTCGGCGTGCGCCGCGACGCGTCGCAGGAAGAGATCAAGAAGGCCTTCCGGCGGCTCGCCCGCGAGCTGCACCCGGACGTCAACCCCGATCCGAAGACCCAGGAGCGGTTCAAGGAGATCAACGCCGCTTACGAGGTGCTGTCGGACCCGCAGAAGAAGCAGGTCTACGACCTCGGCGGCGACCCGCTCTCGCAGGCCGGTGGCGGCGGCGCGGGCGGCTTCGGAGCCGGCGGCTTCGGGAACTTCTCGGACATCATGGACGCGTTCTTCGGCACGGCGTCGCAGCGTGGACCGCGCTCGCGCACCCGCCGCGGCCAGGACGCGATGATCCGCATCGAGGTCGAGCTCGACGAGGCGGCCTTCGGCACGACGAAGGACATCCAGGTCGACACGGCCGTCGTCTGCAACACCTGCAGCGGTGAGGGCGCGGCCCCGGGCACCTCCGCCCAGACGTGTGACATGTGCCGCGGCCGCGGTGAGGTCTCGCAGGTCACCCGGTCCTTCCTGGGCCAGGTCATGACGTCCCGCCCGTGCCCGCAGTGCCAGGGCTTCGGCACGGTCGTCCCGACGCCGTGCCCCGAGTGCGCGGGCGACGGCCGGGTGCGCTCCCGCCGCACGCTCACGGTCAAGATCCCGGCCGGTGTCGACAACGGCACCCGGATCCAGCTCGCCGGCGAGGGCGAGGTCGGCCCCGGCGGCGGTCCGGCCGGTGACCTCTACGTCGAGATCCACGAGCTGCCGCACAGCACGTTCCAGCGCCGCGGTGACGACCTGCACTGCACGGTGACGATCCCCATGACGGCGGCGTCCCTCGGCACGAAGGTGCCGCTGGAGACGCTCGACGGCATGGAGGAGGTCGACATCCGCCCGGGCACCCAGTCCGGCCAGTCGATCCCCCTGCACGGCCGGGGCGTCACGCACCTGCGCGGCGGCGGACGCGGTGACCTCATCGTCCACGTCGAGGTCCAGACCCCGACCAAGCTCGACCCCGAGCAGGAACGCCTGCTCCGCGAGCTCTCCAAGCTGCGCGGCGAGGAGCGCCCCACGGGCCAGTTCCAGCCGGGGCAGCAGGGGCTGTTCTCGCGGTTGAAGGACGCCTTCAACGGGCGCTGACGCGGGTGGCCGGACTGCGGCCGGGGGGCCGGGGGGTGTCGGTTGGAGGGCGCTCCGGCGGGCGGTGAGACCGGGCGTGCTTCTGGTCTATGCCAGTCGGCAGGCCGGTTTCGGGGTTGTTCGGAGGACGTGACAACATGCGGTCATGTCCTCCGCACTGACCGATCTCTTCCCCCACCCGATCGTGCAGGCCCCCATGGCGGGCGGCGTCTCCGTGCCGCAGCTCGCCGCTGCCGTGTGCGAAGCGGGCGGGCTCGGGTTCCTCGCCGCCGGGTACAAGACCGCCGACGGGATGTACCAGGAGATCAAGCAGCTCCGGAGCCTCACCGGCCGGCCCTTCGGCGTCAACGTCTTCATGCCGCAGCCGGAGTACGCCGATCCCGCCGCCGTTGACGTCTACGCCCACCAGCTGGCCGGCGAGGCCACCTGGTACGAGGCGGAGCTCGGCGATCCGGACAGCGGACGCGACGACGGCTTCGAGGCCAAGCTCGTGGTGCTGCGCGACAACCCCGTGCCGGTGGTGTCGTTCCACTTCGGCGTCCCGAGCCGTGAGGTCGTCGACGCCCTGCACCGCGTCGGCACCTTCGTCCTGGCCGCCGCGACCACCCCCGATGAGGCCAGGTCCGTCGAGCGGGCGGGTGCGGACGGCGTCATCGCCCAGGGCGTCGAGGCCGGCGGCCACCAGGGCACCCACCGGGACGTCCCCGAGACGGACGGTTCCGGCATCGGGCTGCTGTCGCTGATCGCCCAGGTGCGCGAGGCGGTGAGCATCCCGATCGTCGCCGCCGGCGGCATCATGCGCGGCGGCCAGATCGCCGGGGTCCTCGCGGCGGGCGCGAGCGCGGCCCAGCTGGGCACCGCGTTCCTCGCCACGCACGAGTCCGGTGCGAACGCCCTGCACAAGCAGGCGCTGACCAACCCCCTCTTCGTCCGCACGGAGTTGACCCGGGCGTTCTCCGGTCGTCCGGCACGCGGCCTCGTCAACCGTTTCCTGCGCGAGCACGGCCCCTACGCGCCCGCCGCCTACCCCGAGATCCACCACCTCACCTCGCCGCTGCGCAAGGCCGCCGCCAAGGCCGGTGACGCGCAGGGCATGGCGCTGTGGGCCGGGCAGGGGCACCGGATGGCGCGGGAACTGCCCGCCGGGCAGCTCGTCGAGGTGCTGGCCGGGGAGCTGGCCGCCGCCCGGGCTTCGCTGACGGGCGGTGGCGTGCTGTGACCGCGCCGGTGTTCGTGGTCGAGCACTTCGACGCGGACGGCGGCGGCCGGTACGTCCTCGACGGTCCCGAGGGGCGGCACGCCGTCTCCGTGAAGCGCCTGCGGGCCGGTGAGGACGTCGTCCTCACGGACGGGGCCGGGCGCTGGGCGGACTGCGTCGTGCTCGACACGGAAGGCAAGGACCGGCTGATCCTCCAGCTGGACTCGGTGCATGAGGAGCCTTTCGAGCAGCCCCGGGTCACCGTCGTCCAGGCGCTGCCCAAGGGCGACCGGGGGGAGCTCGCCGTCGAGACGATGACCGAGGTCGGCGTCGACGCCGTCGTGCCGTGGGCGGCGGCGCGCTGCATCACACAGTGGAGGGGCGACCGCGGGGCGAAGGCGCTGGGCAAGTGGCGCGCTACGGCCCGGGAGGCCGGCAAGCAGTCACGCCGGGTGCGCTTCCCGGAGGTCGCGGAGGCGGCGACGACCCGGCAGGTCGCCTCCCTGCTGGCCGGGGCGGAGTTCGCCGCCGTGCTGCACGAGAGCGGGGACACGCCGCTGGCGACGGCCGACCTGCCGGCCACCGGCGAGATCGTGCTGGTCGTGGGGCCCGAGGGGGGCGTGGCGCCGGAGGAGTTGGCGCTGTTCGAGGACGCAGGGGCCGGGGCGTACCGCCTCGGGAGCAGTGTGCTGCGCACATCGACCGCCGGGACGGCCGCCGCAGCCGTACTCCTGGCACGCACCGGACGCTGGTCCTGACCGTTCCTAGGGACTGAGCGGGAGTGAGCCCTGTTGCCGGAACTCATGCTCGGCCGGACGCTCCGGACGCTCCGGACGCTCCGGACGGTGTTGGACGTTCTGGTTGCCCGCGTTCGCTCCGCGTCCGGCGCCGACGGATCGTGTCCGTGGTCCGGGGACGCGGGGGCGGGTTTCCTCACGTCCAGGAACACGCCGATCGGCCTGGACGGTCCGATGCCCCACGGCATCACTCCGGTGCGGTGGGGGCGGACGGACCGTATGCGGGTGGCTCATCTCAAGGACCCCGAGGGCAACGTGGTGCAGCTCCAGGAGTGGTTGCTGCTGCGCGGCTGACGCCTTTGCGCCCTACCGCGCGGGCCCCGTCAGTGGCAGGCTCCCCTCCATGGGGGCTTCGAGGAGGAACCGGCTGGGGCCGCGCGGCCGGCGGGTGGCGGTCGCGGCGACGTTCGCCGTGCTGGCGGTGGGCGGCGCCGTCGCCTGCGAGCCCGGCAGCGTCAGCGCCGCGTCCGTCGCGTACACCACCGACGAGGCCGTGACGGAGGAGCTCAACCGGCAGAAGGCGGGGGTGCGTTGGCTCACGTGCACCGCCTCCTACGGCGAGAACGCCGGGACGGCGTCACCCTCCGCGCGTGAGCGGACCGTCGCGACCGTCGACTGCCAGGGCGAGACCGACGACGGCAAGGAGATCACCGTCCACGGCAAGGTCACCCACGCGGTGGACGGTGCGTGCGTGCGCGGGAACATCACCGCCAAGGTGGACGGCAAGGTGTGGTTCGAGGTCGACGGACTCGGCGACTGCGACTCCACCAGCCCGCCTCCCGTCGGCGGGCCCCCGAACGGGCAGCCCGGGCCGACCGTCACCGTGACCGTCACCCAGACCATCTGGTGCGAGCGGTACCCGGACTGCCGCCCCGTCGAGGGCAAGTGATCCGAACCCTGTCCGTGCGGCGCCGTCCCTGCATAGGGTGATCAGGTGACATCGCCTGCTTACCTCCGGTTCCCCCATGTGCACGGTGACCTGGTCGCCTTCACCGCCGAGGACGACGTGTGGCTCGCTCCACTCGACGGCGGCCGGGCCTGGCGGGTCAGCGCCGACAACATGCCGGTGACCCAGCCCCGCATCTCGCCCGACGGCACCACCGTCGCCTGGACCTCCACGAGAGACGGCGCCCCCGAGGTGCTCATCGCCCCGGTCGACGGCGGTCCCGCCAAGCGGCTGACGTACTGGGGAAGTCTCAAGACCCAGGTGCGTGGCTGGACCCCGGACGGCGAGGTCCTGGCGATCAGCACCCAGGGCCAGGCGAGCCTGCGCCGCACCTGGGCGCGTGCCGTCCCGCTGGACGGCGGCCCGGCCACCACCCTGCCGTACGGGCCCGTGGGCGACGTCGCACACGGGCCGCACACCGTGCTGCTGTCCGCGCCGATGGGGCGCGAGGCCGCCTGGTGGAAGCGGTACCGGGGCGGTACGGCGGGCAAGTTGTGGATCGACCCCGAGGACAACGGGGAGTTCGTGCGGCTGCACGAGGAGCTCGACGGCAACATCGAATACCCGCTGTGGGTGGGAGACCGGATCGCCTTCCTCTCCGACCACGAGGGCACCGGCGCGCTCTACTCCTCCCTCGCCGACGGGTCCGACCTGCGCCGGCACACACCCGTCGACGGCTTCTACGCCCGGCACGCCGCGACCGACGGCACCCGTGTCGTCTACTCCAGCGCCGGTGAACTGTGGGTGCTGGACGACCTGGAGGGGGCCGAGCCGCGGCGGCTGGACGTGCGGCTGGGCGGGCAGCGCGCCGACCTTCAGCCGTTCCCGGTGAACGCCTCCCGGTGGTTCGGGTCGGCGTCCCCGGACCACACCGCACGCGGCAGCGCGGTCGCCGTACGCGGCTCAGTGCACTGGGTCACCCACCGCTCCGGCCCGGCCCGCGCCCTGGCCGCCACGCCCGGGGTACGGGCCCGGCTGCCGCGGACGTTCCGCGCGGACGGCGAGGAGTGGGTGGTGTGGGTGACGGACGCCGCGGGCGACGACGCCCTGGAGTTCGCGCCCGCCACCGGACTCGCCCCGGGGGCGACACCCCGCCGGCTCGCCGCCGGGCAGCTCGGCCGGGTGCTGGATCTCGCCATGGCGCCCGACGGCAGCCGTGCCGCCGTGTCCTGTCACGACGGGCGCCTGCTGCTGGTGGAGCGGGAGACGGGCGAGGTGCGGGAGGTCGACCGCAGCGCGGACGGCGATGTGTCCGGCCTCGTCTTCTCGCCCGACTCGTCCTGGCTGGCCTGGTCCCACCCCGGCCCCCGGCCGTTGTGCCAGCTGAAGCTCGCCAACACCACCGACCTCTCGGTCACCGAGGCCACCCCGCTGCGCTTCCAGGACTACGCGCCCGCCTTCACGATGGACGGCAAACACCTCGCGTTCCTGTCGACCCGCTCCTTCGACCCGGTCTACGACGAGCACGTCTTCGACCTGGCCTTCGTGGTGGGCGCCCGGCCGCATCTGATCACCCTCGCGGCCACCACGCCCTCCCCGTTCGGGCCGCAGCGGCACGGCCGGTCCTTCGAGACGCCCGACCGGGAGGAGACCCCCGACAGCGAGGGCACCCCCACCACCCGCATCGACCTCGAAGGCCTCGCCGACCGCATCGTGCCCTTCCCGGTCGAGGCCGCCCGCTACACCAACCTGCGCGCCGCCAAGGACGGCGTCCTGTGGCTGCGCCACCCGGTCACCGGTGTGCTCGGCGCGTCCCGGGCCACCCCCGACGACCCCGAACCCAAGTCCGAGCTGGAGCGCTACGACCTCGCCCAGCAGCGCGTCGAGCATCTCGCCGTCGACGCCGACCACTTCGCGGTCAGCGGTGACGGCAAGCGGGTGCTGCTGTGGACCGACGGGCGGCTGAAGGTCGTCCCCAGCGACCGGCGCGCCTCGGGCGACGACGACAGCGACACCAACATCACCGTCGACCTGGGCCGCGTACGCCAGTTCGTCGACCCGGCGGCCGAGTGGCGCCAGATGTTCGACGAGAACGGCCGCATCATGCGGGACCACTTCTGGCGGCCCGACATGAGCGGCGTCGACTGGGACGGCGTCCTCGACCGCTACCGTCCGGTCGTGGAGCGGCTCGCCACCCACGACGACCTGGTCGACCTGCTCTGGGAGGTCCAGGGCGAGCTCGGCACCTCGCACGCCTACGTCACCCCGCGCGGCGGGCACGGCGGCGGCCCCCGCCAGGGCCTGCTCGGCGCCGACATCTCCCGCCACGAGGACGGCAGTTGGCGAGTCGACCGCATTCTGCCCTCCGAGACCTCCGACCCGGACGCCCGCAGCCCGCTGGCCGCCCCCGGCGTCGCGGTACGCCCCGGCGACGCCATCGTCGCGATCGCCGGACAGCCCGTCGACCCGGTCGCCGGGCCCGGCCCGCTGCTGATCGGCACGGCGAACAAGCCGGTGGAGCTGACCATCTCCCCGTCCGGCGGCGGCGACCCCCGGCACGCCGTCGTCGTCCCGGTCGCCGACGAGGAACCCCTGCGCTACCACGCCTGGGTCGCCGACCGCCGCGCCTACGTCCACGAGAGGTCCGGCGGCCGCCTCGGCTACCTCCACGTCCCCGACATGCAGGCGCCCGGCTGGGCCCAGATCCACCGCGACCTGCGCGTCGAGGTGGCCCGCGAGGGCCTGGTCGTCGACGTCCGCGAGAACCGGGGCGGCCACACCTCCCAGCTGGTCGTGGAGAAGCTCGCCCGCCGCATCGTCGGCTGGGCCGTCCCGCGCGGCATGCGCCCCTACAGCTACCCGGAGGACGCCCCGCGCGGCCCCGTCGTGGCCGTCGCCAACGAGTTCTCCGGCTCCGACGGCGACATCGTCAACGCGGCCGTCAAGGCACTCGGCCTCGGCCCGGTCGTCGGCACCCGCACCTGGGGCGGCGTCATCGGCATCGACAGCCGCTACCGCCTGGTCGACGGCACCCTCGTGACCCAGCCCAAGTACGCCTTCTGGCTGGAGGGGTACGAGTGGGGCGTGGAGAACCACGGGGTGGACCCGGATGTGGAGGTCCTGCAGCGCCCGCAGGACTACGCGGCGGGCAGGGACACGCAGCTGGACGAGGCGATCCGGCTGGCGTTGGAGGCGTTGGAGACCAGTCCGGCCAAGACGCCCCCGGCTGTGCCGACCTCTTGAGGGGCGCGGGACCAGCCACAACGCACCCGCACCCGACGACGATACGATGCCCGGGTCCGACACGGATCGGCCGACCCCCGGAGGGAAAATGGCAGGGGAGCCCCAGGAAGACTGCTTGTTCTGCAAGATCGTCGCAGGCACCATCCCGGCGACCATCGTCCGCGAGACAGAGACGACCATCGCGTTCCGCGACATCAACCCGCAGGCCCCCACCCACGTCCTGGTCATCCCCAAGGCGCACTACAGGAACGCCGCCGCCCTCGCCGCCGCCGACCCGGCCCTCACCGCCGACGTGCTGCGCGAGGCCCAGGCCGTCGCCGACGAGGAGAAGCTCGAGAGCTTCCGCCTCGTCTTCAACACCGGCAGCGGTGCGGGCCAGACGGTCTGGCACGTGCACGCCCACGTGCTCGGCGGCCGCGGCCTCGACTGGCCCCCGGGGTAATCCGCCTTGTCCGTACGTGAACTCGTGGTCCTCGGCACCGCCAGCCAGGTCCCGACCCGGCACCGCAACCACAACGGCTACCTGCTGCGCTGGGACGGCGAGGGCATCCTGTTCGACCCCGGCGAGGGCACGCAGCGCCAGATGCTGCGTGCCGGGGTCGCCGCGCACGACCTGAACCGGATCTGCGTCACGCACTTCCACGGTGACCACTCCCTGGGCCTCGCCGGCGTGATCCAGCGCATCAATCTCGACCGGGTCCCGCACCAGATCACTGCCCACTACCCCCGCTCCGGGCAGCGCTTCTTCGACCGGCTCCGGTACGCCACCGCCTACCGCGAGACCGTCGGCATCACCGAGGCCCCGGTCGACGCCGACGGGCCCCTCGCCCGCACCGGCGGCTACACGCTTCAGGCCCGGAAGCTGTCGCACCCGGTGGAGTCGTACGGGTACCGGATCGTCGAGCCCGACGGCCGCCGCATGCTGCCCGAGCTGCTCGCCGCGCACGGCATCAAGGGGCCGGACGTCGGCCGCATCCAGCGCGAGGGAGCACTCGGCGGGATTTCCCTGGAGGATGTCAGCGAGGTGCGCCGCGGGCAGCGGTTCGCGTTCGTCATGGACACCCGGCTGTGCGACGGCGTGTACGCACTCGCCGAGGGCTGCGACATGCTCGTCATCGAGTCGACGTTCCTCGACGAGGACGAGGAACTCGCCGTCGAGCACGGGCACCTGACGGCCGTTCAGGCCGCGCGGGTGGCCCGGGACGGCGGGGTGCGGCACCTCGTGCTGACCCACTTCAGCCAGCGCTACACCGACCGTGGGGGAGAGTTCGAGCGGCAGGCACGGGCCGCCGGGTACGACGGTGAGCTGACCGTCGCCCACGATCTACTGAGAGTGCCGGTTCCGAAGCGTCGGTGAAACGGTCGTACGATGAATTGATGTCCCTCCCCAAAGCCGAACTGCACCTTCACATCGAAGGCACCCTGGAACCGGAACTCGCCTTCGAACTCGCCGCGCGCAACGGCGTCACGCTGCCGTACGCCGACACGGACGAGCTGCGCGAGGCCTACCGCTTCGAGGACCTGCAGTCCTTCCTGAACCTGTACTACGAGCTCATGGCCGTCCTGCGCACCGAGCGGGACTTCGAGGACCTGGCGAACGCCTATCTCGCCCGGGCCGCCGCGCAGGGCGTGCGGCACGCGGAGATCTTCTTCGACCCACAGGCCCATACCGGCCGCGGGCTGGAGATCGGCACGGTCGTCGAGGGGCTGTGGCGGGCGCTGGGGAGCAGCCAGGCGAACCACGGCGTCTCGACCCGGCTCATCCTGTGCTTCCTGCGCGACGAGTCCGCCGAGTCGGCCCTGGCCACGCTGGACGCCGCCAAGCCCTACCTGGACCGGATCACCGGCGTCGGCCTCGACTCCGCCGAGGTCGGGCACCCGCCGGTGAAGTTCCGCGAGGTCTACGAGGCCGCCGCCGCCCTCGGACTGCGGCGGGTCGCGCACGCCGGTGAGGAAGGCCCGCCGGAGTACATCACCGAGGCGCTGGACGTCCTCGGCGTCGAACGCGTCGACCACGGGCTGCGCTGCGTGGAGGACCCCGCGCTGGTGGAGCGGCTGGTGCGCGACCGGGTGCCGCTGACGCTGTGCCCGCTGTCCAACGTCCGGCTGCGCACGGTCGACACCCTCGCCGACCACCCGCTGCCCGCCATGCTGGACGCCGGCCTGATGTGCACGGTCAACTCCGACGACCCGGCCTACTTCGGCGGATACGCCGGCGACAACTTCGACGCCGTGCGCGCCACCCTCGGCCTCACCGGCGAGCGGCTGCGGGAGCTCGCCCGCAACTCCTTCCTGGCCTCCTTCCTGGAGGACGACGAGGAGCTGCGGGCGCGGTACCTGGCCGAGGTGGAGGCGTACGCCTTCGGGTAGTCCCGGGCAGGTCAGAAGGCCTCCGACCCCGCCTTGCCGTAGGCGCGCCGGGCGGGGACCGCGGCGGCCTCCACGGGGATCTCCACCACCGGCTGCTCCGGGGCGCCGATCTCGGGGACCGCGCCGGTGGGGGTGCCGGTGGCGGCGGCGACCAGGGCGGCCGGGTGGCCGCCGCGGCGGCGGATCGCGCCGGGCAGCAGTGGGCGTCCGCCGGTGTGCAGGGCGACGGCGGTCATCGGCAGGGCGATCACCAGCAGTCCGGCGCCGAGCACCGCGCCCATGACCGGGAACCCGGCCTGCGCCGACAGCACGCTGCCGGTCAGCGGCCCGGCGGCCGTGCCCAGCGAGGAGGCCGAGCCGACCAGCACCGCCCAGCGGCCGCGCGGGTCGAGCGACGCGGCGAGCCCGATGAGGTACGACAGCACCACCGGGTAGAGCGTGTTCCAGGCGATCTCGCCGGCCGCGAAGCTCCCCAGGCCGGTCGCGGAGGCGCTGAGCACGATGCAGACGGCGATGAGGACCGTGCCGCCGCCGATGGGCACGGCACGTCCGAGGCGGGCTCCGAGGGCGCCCGCCGCGAGGACCCCGGTCAGTCCGGCGCCGAGTCCGAGGGCGAAGACAATACCGACGGTGGCCTCGCCGAGGTGCGCCTGCTCCAGGCCTATGCGTCCGCTCACGCCCCACAGGGAGTTCTGGGCGAGCGACCAGCACACCATGGCGGCGGCCAGCACCAGCCCCGAACGGGCGTGCGGCAGCCGGGCCTTGTGCGGCCGGGTGGGCGCGACGGGCGTGCCGAGGGGGAGGCGGCCGGTGAGCGGCCAGACGGCCAGGGCCGTGAGGGCGATCGCGGCCAGGGGCAGTCCGTGCCCCGGGCCGAGGTGCGGCACCGTCAGATACACGGCGCCCGCGAGGGCGGAGACGGTGAGCAGTCCGGCCGTGGAGGCCCGGTGCGGATCCTTCTGCCCGGCGATGAGGGTCGCGGCGACGGTGGTGGCCGTGCCGGAGCCGAACCCGCCGACGATCGCGCCGGCGATGACGGCGGGGACGGCGGTGGTCAGGGCGGCACCGCCGTAGCCGAGCAGGGCCAGGGCGAGGCCGAGCCGGGCCAGGGTGCGGGCTCCGACCCGCTCGACCCGGGAGGCCAGGACGAATCCGGCGGCGGCCGAACTCAGCAGCAGGGCGCTGCCGACGGCACCGGCCTGCGTGGCGGAGAGCGGAAGGTCCGAGTCGAGTCTGCCGACGGTCGTGGGCAGCAGATACGGAGCGAGGTACCCGGCCGTGAAAAGGGCGACGAGGGGCCAGGGAGTGGTGCGGGGGGCGAACACGGGCGTTCCCAGGGCATGCGAAAGGAGCGGGGGAAAAGGGGGGATGGGGCGACGACCGTCGACGGACAGGAACGCGCGAGCAATTTGTATCAAGCACGTAGTCGGACACGGGAGTCCGGGGCCTGTGATCTGGAGCACGTTGTGTTTGGGGTGGGGGAGCCCGGGTAAACGAGCGCCTTTCGTTGGTCGTCGACGACGCTTTCGCCAACGCCGGCGCATCGATCCGGCCCCGTCGGAACGGTCGTCTCGGCTTTCGCCCGGATCTCACGCATCACGGCGGTTGACGTTCACATCCTCAGTCATCATTCTCGTATGTAGATGACGTCTGTATGGGGAGCTGGCCGCGCTGGATCGACGGTGGCCGCGCAGCGACACCTCGCCACCGTCCTCGCCGCCGGACCGACCTCGTAGGAGCCGCTTCGTGAACCTCGCCATCGCCGACGTCCGCCTGACGCCGATCCTGGTCGCGGACCCGCCGCTGCTGAACACCCAGGGCGTGCACCAGCCCTACACGCCCCGGCTGATCGTCGAGGTCGTCACGGCCGACGGCATCACCGGCGTGGGGGAGACCTACGGCGATGCCAAGTACCTGGAGCTGGCCCGGCCCTTCGCCGAGCGGCTGAAGGGGCGCCAGGTCAGCGATCTGAACGGCCTGTTCGCGGTCGCCGACCAAGTCGCGGTCGACGCCTCCCGCGTGGAGAACGCCGTCGACGTGGGTGGGCTGCGCGGCGTCCAGACCGCCGGCAAGCTGCGGCTGTCCGTCGTCTCCGGCTTCGAGGTCGCCTGCCTCGACGCCCTCGGAAAAGCGCTCGGACTGCCCGTGCACGCACTGCTCGGCGGCAAGGTGCGCGACGCCGTCGAGTACAGCGCCTATCTGTTCTACAAGTGGGCCGGCCACCCCGAGGGCCTCCCGGCCGAGAAGGACGACTGGGGCGCCGCCGTCGACCCGGCGGGAGTGGTGGAGCAGGCCCGCCGCTTCACCGAGCGCTACGGCTTCACGTCCTTCAAGCTCAAGGGCGGCGTCTTCCCGCCCGACGAGGAGATCGCGGCCGTGCGGGCGCTCGCCGAGGCCTTCCCGGGGCACCCGCTGCGGCTCGACCCGAACGGCGCCTGGTCCGTGGAGACGTCCGTCAAGGTCGCCCAGGAGCTCGAGGACGTCCTGGAGTACCTGGAGGACCCGGCGCTCGGCACGCCCGCCATGGCCGAGGTCGCCGAGCGCACCGGGGTGCCGCTCGCCACCAACATGTGCGTGACGACCTTCGCCGAGATCAAGGAGGCGTTCACCCGGGGCGCCGTGCAGGTCGTGCTCTCCGACCACCACTACTGGGGCGGCCTGCGCAACACCCAGCAACTCGCCGCCGTCTGCCGCGCCTTCGGCGTCGGCGTGTCCATGCACTCCAACACCCACCTGGGCATCTCGCTCGCCGCGATGACCCACGTGGCGGCCACGGTCCCCGACCTCCATCACGCCTGCGACTCCCACTACCCCTGGCAGTCCGAGGACGTCCTCACCGAGCGGCTCACCTTCGAGGGCGGCAAGGTCGCCGTGTCCGACGCTCCCGGCCTCGGCGTGGAGCTCGACCGCGAGCGGCTGGCCGCACTGCACCAGCGGTGGCTGGATGACGACGGCGGTCTGCGGGACCGTGACGACGCGGCGGCGATGCGGACCGCCGACCCGGACTGGGTGACCCCCGCGATGCCCCGCTGGTAAGGCCCGCTCCAGCCGGGGCGGCGGCGCGCGAGGGCCCGGCGTAGGCTGACGGGACGGGTGGGTCCGGCGTGATCGGCGTCACGTTGTCGGTGACGTGGTGCAGACTGGCCTGATCCGCACCACGTCAGGGAGCGCATCGTGATCGCGTCCACCGCCCCGGCCGGAAAGGGCCCGGCCGGAAAGGGATCGCACCGCCAGAGTCAGGTCGATCCCCTCGCCCCGCTGCGCACACCGGACGACCCGCCCTGGGACGTCTATCTCACCGGCACCGTCTTCCTGGACATCATCTTCACCGGCCTCGACTCCGCCCCGGTGCGCGGCACGGAGTCCTGGGCGCGCGGGATGGGGTCCAGCCCCGGTGGCGTGGCCAACATGGCGACGGCCCTGGCCCGCCTCGGCCTGCGCACGTCGCTCGCGGCGGCCTTCGGCGACGACCACTACGGCGACTACTGCTGGGACGCCCTGGAACACGGCGAGGGCATCGACCTCTCCCCGTCACGCACGGTGCCCGGCTGGCACTCCCCGGTGACCGTCTCCATGGCCTACGAGGGGGAGCGCACGATGGTCTCGCACGGCCACCAGCCGCCCCCCGAGGAGCCCGCGCCGCAATGCCCTTCCCGCGCGCGGGCCGCCGTCGCCTCCCTCGCGCCCGGCGTGAGCGCGCCCTGGATCGCCCAGGCCGCGAGCAACGGCACCCGGGTCTTCGGCGACGTCGGCTGGGACGACACAGGGGCATGGGACCTGGCGGCGCTGCCCGACCTGCGGCACTGCGAGGCGTTCCTGCCCAACGCGGAGGAGGCGATGCGGTACACGGGCACGGACTGCCCCCGGGCCGCCGCGCACGCCCTGACCGCGTACGTGCCGGTCGCGGTGGTCACCCTCGGCGCCGACGGGGCGTATGCGGTGGACCGTCGCACCGGGGAGACGGCGGAGGTGCCGGCGATCGAGGTCGAGGCGCTCGACCCGACGGGAGCCGGGGACGTGTTCGTCGCCGGGTTCGTGGCCGGGACGCTGGCGGACTGGCCGCTGGCGGACCGGCTGGCCCTCGCCGGGCTGACGGCGGCGCTGTCGGTGCAGGAGTTCGGGGGGTCGTTGTCGGCGCCGGGGTGGTCGGAGATCGCGGCGTGGTGGCGGGAGGTGCAGTCCGTCGAACGGCAGTCGGCGGTGGCGCTGGGGAGGTACGGGTTTCTGGCGGACCTGGTGTCGGAGGAGTTGGTGAGGCCCTGGCCGTTGCGGCGGGCTGTTCCGACGATCGGGTTCCGGCGCTCGGCGTGATCGGGCCGTACCAGGGTGCGCCCGGCCCCCTGGAGTCCGGACCTGTGCCCACCCGCCGCCCGGCACGGTCGGCCAGGAGGGCCCGCTCTCCCCGGATTCCAACCCCGCCCCCCAAAAACCCTACGGCGTTGTCACTCCCCCGTCGTACCCTGGGAATCGCGAGGCCGCCCTCAGCTACGCGGCCGTGAAGAGGAGGAACCGCAGGCCTTCAGCGCCGGCCCATGACTCAGACACCCACAGCTCACACCCCCGCGCAGGAGCAGGCGAGAGCGCAGTTCACCGTCCCCGCCCAGCACCCCATGGTGACCGTGCTGGGGTCCGGCGACTCCCTCCTGCGCGTGATCGAGAAGGCCTTCCCGGCGGCCGACATCCATGTCCGGGGCAACGAGATCAGCGCGATCGGCGACCCGAACGACCTCGCCCTCATTTCGCGCGTGTTCGACGAGATGATGCTGGTGCTCCGCACCGGGCAGCCGATGACGGAGGACGCAGTGGAACGCTCGATCGCCATGCTCAAGGCGAGCGACAACGGCGAGAGCGACGGCCAGGAGACCCCGGCCGAGGTGCTCACGCAGAACATCCTGTCCTCACGTGGCCGCACCATCCGCCCCAAGACGCTCAACCAGAAGCGCTACGTCGACGCGATCGACAAGCACACGATCGTCTTCGGCATCGGCCCCGCGGGCACCGGCAAGACGTACCTGGCGATGGCCAAGGCCGTGCAGGCCCTGCAGTCCAAGCAGGTCAACCGCATCATCCTGACCCGCCCCGCGGTCGAGGCCGGAGAGCGTCTCGGCTTCCTCCCGGGCACGCTCTACGAGAAGATCGACCCGTACCTGCGCCCGCTGTACGACGCGCTGCACGACATGCTCGACCCGGACTCGATCCCGCGGCTGATGGCGGCTGGCACCATCGAGGTCGCACCGCTGGCGTACATGCGGGGCCGTACGCTCAATGACGCCTTCATCATCCTGGACGAGGCCCAGAACACGAGCCCCGAGCAGATGAAGATGTTCCTCACCCGCCTCGGCTTCGAGTCGAAGATCGTGATCACGGGTGACGTGACCCAGGTCGACCTGCCGGACGGGACGAAGAGCGGTCTGCGGCAGATTCAGGACATCCTGGACGGCGTGGAGGACGTCCACTTCTCGCGGCTGTCGTCCCAGGACGTCGTCCGGCACAAGCTGGTGGGCCGTATCGTCGACGCGTACGAGAAGTACGACACCACGCACGGCACCCAGAACGGCGCGCACAAGAGCCGCGGCAAGTCCGGGCACAAGGGGAAGTAGACACACACAGCACCATGTCGATCGACGTCAACAACGAGTCCGGCACCGAGGTCGACGAGCAGGCGATCCTCGACATCGCCCGCTACGCGCTCGCTCGGATGCGCATCCACCCGCTTTCCGAGCTCTCGGTGATCGTCGTGGACGCCGACGCCATGGAGCAGCTCCACATCCAGTGGATGGACCTCCCCGGTCCGACGGATGTCATGTCCTTCCCCATGGACGAGCTGCGCCCGCCGTCCAAGGACGACGACGAGCCGCCGCAGGGGCTGCTCGGCGACATCGTGCTGTGTCCCGAAGTAGCCACCAAGCAGGGGGCCGAGGCCGACACGCAGCACTCCATGGACGAGGAGCTCCAGCTGCTCACCGTCCACGGCGTGCTGCACCTGCTGGGCTACGACCACGAGGAACCGGACGAGAAGGCCGAGATGTTCGGCCTCCAGGCGGCCATCGTGGACGGCTGGCGCTCGGAGCGGGGCCTGACCGGCCCGTCCCCGGCGCCGACGGTCTCGTAGCGCCGCCGATGAGTCCGCAACTCGTCCTGGGCGCCATCGCCCTGGTGGTCGTGGCCTGGCTCGCCGCCTGCGCGGAGGCGGGCCTCGCGCGCGTCTCCAGCTTCCGCGCCGAGGAGGCCGTGCGCTCCGGCCGCCGCGGCAGCGCCAAGCTCTCCCAGGTCGCCGCCGACCCGACCCGCTACCTCAACGTGGCGCTGCTGGTCCGCGTCGCCTGCGAGATGGCCGCCGCCGCGCTGATCACCTACGGCTGCCTGCAGCAGTTCGACGGCACCACCGAGGCCCTCCTGGTCGCCATCGCGGTCATGGTCCTGGTGTCGTACGTCGCCGTCGGCGTCTCCCCGCGCACCATCGGCCGCCAGCACCCGCTGAACACCGCGACGGTGTCGGCGTACATCCTGGTGCCGCTGGCGCGGGTCATGGGCCCGATCCCGTCGCTGCTGATCCTCATCGGCAACGCGCTCACGCCCGGCAAGGGCTTCCGTCGCGGCCCCTTCGCCTCCGAGGCGGAACTGCGCGCCCTGGTCGACCTCGCCGAGAAGGAGTCCCTCATCGAGGACGAGGAGCGCCGCATGGTGCACTCGGTCTTCGAGCTGGGCGACACCCTCGTCCGCGAGGTCATGGTCCCGCGCACGGATCTGGTGGTGATCGAGCGCTTCAAGACCATCCGCCAGGCCCTCACCCTCGCCCTGCGCTCCGGTTTCTCGCGCATTCCCGTGACCGGGGAGAGCGAGGACGACATCGTCGGCATCGTGTATCTGAAGGACCTGGCCCGCAAGACGCACATCAGCCGCGACGCCGAGTCCGAGCAGGTGTCCACGGCCATGCGCCCGGCGTTCTTCGTGCCCGACACCAAGAACGCCGGTGACCTGCTGCGCGAGATGCAGAAGGAGCGCAACCACGTCGCCGTCGTCATCGACGAGTACGGCGGCACGGCCGGCATCGTCACCATCGAGGACATCCTCGAGGAGATCGTCGGCGAGATCACCGACGAGTACGACCGCGAACTGCCGCCGGTCGAGGAGCTCGGCCACGACCGCTTCCGCGTCACGGCCCGCCTCGACATCGGCGACCTGGGCGAGCTGTACGGCCTGGAGGAGTTCGACGACGAGGACGTCGAGACGGTCGGCGGCCTGCTGGCCAAGGCGCTGGGCCGCGTCCCCATCGCGGGTGCCTCGTCCGTCGTGGACCTGCCCGACGGCCGGGAACTGCGCCTGACGGCGGAGGCCGCGGCCGGCCGCCGGAACAAGATCGTGACGGTGCTGGCGGAGCCGGCGGGCCCGCCCGGGGAGGAGAAGCCGGAATGACCCCGCAGGAACTGCGCGCGTTCTGCCTGTCCTTCAACGCGGCGGTGGAGGACTTCCCGTTCAGCCCGGAGATCTCGGTCTTCAAGGTGCGGGGCAAGCTGTTCGCCCTGTCGCACCTGGACGCGCGCCCCCTGAAGGTCAACCTCAAGTGCGACCCGGACGAGGCGGTCCGCCTCCGCGGCGAGCACGAGGACCTCATCGTCCCCGGCTGGCACATGAACAAGCGTCACTGGAACACGGTCACCGTCGACGGCGACCTCCCGGACCAGCTGGTCCGGGAGCTCGTCGAGGACTCGTACGACCTGGTCGTCGCGGGCCTGCCCCGGGCGGACCGCCTCCGCCTCGACCGCCCCTGACGCCTGCGTATGCTCGGATCATGACCGACAGCAGCGCGCTCGACCCCGAGGACCGCAAGATCGTCACCCTGGCCCGTTCCGCGCGGGCCCGCAACGGCGTGCCCGAGGGCGCGGCCGTACGGGACGAGACCGGACGCACCTATGTCGCGGGCACCGTGGCCCTCGACTCCCTGAAGCTCAGTGCCCTGCGGACGGCGGTGGCGATGGCGGTGGCCTCGGGCGCGCGGTCGCTGGAGGCGGCGGCGGTCGTGACCGAGGCGGAGACCGCGTCCGCGGAGGACCGGGCGGCGGTACGGGACCTCGGCGGCGCGCAGACGCCGGTGCTGGTGGCGGGGTTCGACGGGGTCGTTCGGCTGACGGTCCCGGCCGGCTGAGGCCCTGGGGATCTGGCCCCGGGCCCCATCGGTCCGAGCGGCCTCGTCCTCGGGCGCCGGACGGGCTGGTTGTCGCCGGCCGGCCCGCCCCGCGGTCCCGGCTGGCCGAACTTCGCTGTAACCGCCGGTAATTAGGCCAGTTTTCAACCTTGCCGCGCCCTGCCTCACGCGCATCAATGGAACCGTAAGTTCCGACGGACCGTCAGGTTCGGCTCTCGCGCAGCGTGCCCGCACTCACCTGCCGAGCGGTCCCCCCACACGAAAGGGAGCCGGAATCCCATGAGATGCAAGCGAATCGGAGCAGGTGCGGCACTGGCGGCCGGGGCCCTCGCGGTCACCGGGCTCGCCTTCGCCCCCGCGGCCCTTGCCGTCACCCCCCAGGCAGCGACGATCAGCGCGGACTGCGGTGCCTTCGGCAGCGGCGAGGCCACGCTCACGGCCACGCAGGACGGCACCGCCGCCACCCTCACCGTCAAGTCCTCCGCGATCACGGCGCCCATCGCGCTGGGAGAGGACTCGATCTCGTCCACCCTCACCCTGGTGAAGAGCGGCGGCGGCACCGTCGACTTCGCCGGCACGGAGAACCCGGCGATGGCCGCCGGCGCCCCCGTCGAGGTCGGCCCCCTCAGCGGCACCGTGGCCTCCGGCGACAGCCTGGAGGCCTTCGGCGGCTCGCTGA
This sequence comes from Streptomyces sp. NPDC057424, assembly GCF_042803315.1. Taxonomy (NCBI): domain Bacteria; kingdom Bacillati; phylum Actinomycetota; class Actinomycetes; order Kitasatosporales; family Streptomycetaceae; genus Streptomyces; species Streptomyces sp. NPDC057424. The sequence goes on along the minus strand of NZ_JBHVCP010000043.1, from coordinate 50,385 downwards.
GGATGACCGTCTTCGGCATCACCATCACCTGCACGGCGAGCGGGCCGCAGTCACCGGGCCCGTTCGTGTTCGACTGAGAACGAAGAGCGACGCGGCCCCGGTGTCAGAGCGCGTCGGGGCCGCGCTCGCCCGTCCGCACCCGCACGACCGTGTCGACGGGCACCGCCCACACCTTGCCGTCGCCGATCTTGCCGGTGTGCGCGGCCTTCACGACCGCGTCGATGACGGCGTCGGCGTCCGCGTCCTCGACGACGACCTCGATACGGACCTTGGGCACCAGGTCGACCTGGTACTCGGCGCCGCGGTACACCTCGGTGTGGCCGCGCTGCCGGCCGTAGCCACTGGCCTCGCTGACGGTCAGGCCGTGCACGCCGAGTTCCTGCAGGGCGTTCTTGACCTCGTCGAGGCGGTACGGCTTGACGATCGCGGTGATGAGCTTCATGCCTGGGGGGTGACCTTCTGGGCGGGGGAGACGACGGAGGAGGAGACCGGGGCGCCGTGGCCCAGGACCCCGTGATCGTAGGCCGTCTCGGCGTGCACCGTAAGGTCCAGGCCGGTCTGCTCCTGCTCCTCGCTCGCGCGCAGCCCCATCGTGGCGTCGATCAGCCTGCCGATGCCGTACGTCACGCCGAACGCGTACACCGCCACCACGATGACGGCCACCAGCTGCTTGCCGAGCTGACCGAGGCCGCCGCCGTAGAGGAGGCCCTCGGCGCCGCCCGTCATCGACTCGACGGCGAAGACGCCGATGAGGAGCGTGCCGATGACACCGCCGACCAGGTGGACGCCGACGACGTCCAGGGAGTCGTCGTAGTTCAGCTTGAACTTCCAGCTCACGGCGTACGAGCAGACGGTGCCGGCGGCGAGGCCGATGACCAGCGCGCCGAGCAGGGAGACGGACCCGCAGGACGGGGTGATGGCGACCAGGCCCGCGACCGCGCCGGACGCGGCGCCCAGGGTCGTGGGGTGGCCGTCGCGCTTCTGCTCCACGAAGAGCCAGCCGAGCAGGCCGGTGCAGCCCGCGGCGAGGGTGTTGAGGAACGCGGCGGCCGCGAGACCGTTGGCGCCGAGCGCGGAGCCGGCGTTGAAGCCGAACCAGCCGAACCAGAGCAGACCGGCGCCCAGCATGACCATGGGCAGGTTGTGCGGCCGCATGGCGTCCTTCTTGAAGCCCAGCCGCGGGCCCAGGACCAGGCACAACGCCAGCCCCGACGCACCGGAGACGATCTCCACGGGCAGCCCGCCGGCGAAGTCCAGGGCGCCCAGCCGCTCCAGGATCCAGCCGCCCGGGCCCCACACCCAGTGCGCGACCGGAACGTATACGAGCAGCGCCCACACCGGCACGAAGACCAGCCAGGCCCCGAACTTCGCCCGGTCGGCGACCGCGCCGCTGACCAGCGCGGCCGTGATGATCGCGAAGGTGAGCTGGAAGGTGGCGAACAGAACCGTGGGGACCGTGCCCTGGACGCTGTCCGGGCCGAGGCCGCTCATGCCGACGTGGTCGAGCCCTCCGATGAGTCCCCCCGCCGCGTCCTCTCCGAAGACCAGGGAGTAGCCGGCCACCAGCCACACCACCGTCACCAGGGCGATCGACACGAAGCTCATCATCAGCATGTTGAGCACGCTCTTCGTGCGGACCATGCCGCCGTAGAACAGGGCCAGGCCCGGGGTCATCAGCAGGACGAGGGCGGTGGCGGCGAGCAGCCAGGCGGTGTCACCGGTGTCGGCGGTTGCGGCGGCCAGAGGCACGGTGTCTCCAACGGGTGGGGGCTCCGGGGGCTCGTCAGAGGTTCACCGGCCTGCGTTACCGGTCGCGTACGGGTATGTTTCCGAGACGTTTCGTTGCGTAAGGGTTTCGAGAAGCTCACGAGAGACGTCCGGTGCGGGGCGGCTCCGGGGATCAGGGAGAATGGGCGGCATGAGCGTTCGTACCCAGTCATCCGAAGAGCCGGCCGGAGCTGTCCACAGGGCCGGCTTCGCCTGCTTCGTGGGCCGTCCCAACGCGGGCAAGTCCACCCTCACGAATGCTCTGGTCGGCCAGAAGGTGGCGATCACGGCGAACCAGCCGCAGACGACGCGGCACACCGTTCGGGGCATCGTGCACCGCCCGGACGCCCAGCTGATCCTGGTCGACACCCCTGGGCTGCACAAGCCGCGCACGCTGCTGGGCGAGCGGCTCAACGACATCGTGCGCACGACGTGGGCCGAGGTCGACGTGATCGGCTTCTGCCTGCCGGCGAACGAGAAGCTCGGCCCCGGCGACCGCTTCATCGCGAAGGAACTGGCGTCCATCAAGAAGACGCCGAAGATCGCGATCGTCACGAAGACCGACCTCGTGGACAGCAAGACGCTGGCCGAGCAGCTCATCGCGATCGACCAGCTCGGCAAGGAACTCGGCTTCGAGTGGGCGGAGATCGTCCCGGTGTCGGCGGTCGGTGACCAGCAGGTGGGCCTGCTGGCCGACCTGATCGTCCCCCTGCTGCCCGAGGGCCCGGCGCTCTACCCCGAGGGCGACCTGACCGACGAGCCCGAGCAGGTCATGATCGCGGAGCTGATCCGCGAGGCCGCGCTGGAGGGCGTCCGCGACGAGCTGCCGCACTCCATCGCGGTCGTCGTCGAGGAGATGCTCCCCCGCGAGGACCGCCCCGCCGACAAGCCCCTCCTCGACATCCACGCCTTCGTCTACATCGAGCGCCCCAGCCAGAAGGGCATCATCATCGGCCCCAAGGGCAAGCGCCTGAAGGAGGTCGGCATCAAGTCCCGCAAGCAGATCGAGGCGTTGCTGGGCACTCCGGTCTTCCTGGACCTGCACGTCAAGGTGGCGAAGGACTGGCAGCGGGATCCGCGGCAGTTGCGCAAGCTGGGGTTCTGAGGTCCGTCGCCGCGCTATAACGCCGTCCCGAGGCTCGCCCACACCGCGTTGCCGCCCGTGAGGGCCGAGCGGGTGATGCCCCAGCTGTCGGCTATCTCCCGGACGAGCAGCAGGCCGCGGCCGCCCTCGTCGTCGGGGCCGGGCCGACGCTCGGGGATGCCGCGGCCCGTGAGGTCACCGTCGTGGACCTCCAGCCGGAAGCGCGCGTCCGTCATCAGCTGGACACCGCACAGGATCCGTTCGCTGAGCGTGTGCAGCACGGCGTTGGTCACCAGCTCGGACACGAGCAGCACGGCGTTCGCGCACACCTCTTCGGGCACCTGCCACGAGGCCAGCCGGGTGTGCATGGCATGACGGGCGACTCCGGCACTGGTCCGCTGCGGCGGCAGCTCCATCCAGTCGGTGCGGTCCGGGCGCACCGCGTCCAGGAATCGCGGGGTGGATGTCGTGTGGGGGGACACGGCGATCGCCTTCCGTGGGGGGTGGGCGCAGTCAAGGAAGGGGCGAGCGGGCAAGGGGCCGGGCGGTGGGGGGAGTTGGTGCTTCCGGCACCCTGTTCACACAAGTAACTATGCTCGCAGAGCAGTTCACGCTGCAACCATCTCCCCGATGCGCCCTGGCGCTGAGCCACTGCACGCCCGACTTCGACCCGTCGACGTGGCAGAAGGTCACCGACATCTACTCCTCGGCCGGCACGCCGGTGCGGTTCCGCTCGCAGCAGGAGGTCGCCCGCTTCTTCGACGGCCTGGACCTGCTGGAGCCGGGCGTCACCGTGGGCCACCGCTGGCGGCCCGGCCCCGCCGGGGGTGATGCCCCGACGGATGCCGAGGTCAGCCTGTGGACCGGGGTCGGCATCAAGCCGTAGGCTCCTGCGCCCTCAGCAACTCCCGATACCAGTGGTACGACGCCTTCGGGGTCCGCTCCAGGGTGCCGAAGTCGACGTGGACCAGGCCGAAGCGGCGTGCGTAGCCCTCCGCCCACTCGAAGTTGTCGAGCAGGGACCACACGAAGTAGCCGCGTACGTCGACCCCCGCCTCCACCGCCCGGTGCAGGGCCCGGACATGGCCGTCCAGGTAGGCGATGCGGTCCTGGTCGTCGACGCCCGGGTACGAGCAGCCGTTCTCGGTGATGACGACGGGCGGGAGCCGGTCACCGTAGCGGTCGCGGAAGGCGGTGAGGAGTTCGGTGAGGCCCTCGGGGACGACCGGCCAGCCGAAGTCCGTGACCGGGTGGCCCTCGATCTCCCGGACGGAGAAGGGCAGTTCGGCGGGCATGGTGACGCCGCCGAACTCGATCTCCGCGCCCTGCGGGGCGCCCACCCTGGTGGGTGCGTAGTAGTTGATCCCGTACCAGTCGAGCGGCTCGGCGATCACCTTCAGGTCGGCCTCGACGTCCCCGGGCATCAGCTCGCCGATGCCGTCCGGGTACCGGCCCAGCAGCAGCGGGTCCGCGAACAGGCGGTTCAGCAGCAGGTCGTAGAACTCCGCCGCCTCCACGTCGGCCGCCTCGGTCGACGCCGCCCAGGTCGGGCCGTGCGAGTTGGCGATGCCGATGTCGGCGGCGCCCGAGGCGCGCAGGGCCCGTACGGCCAGGCCGTGGGCCAGCAGTTGGTGGTGGGCGACCGGCAGCGCGTCGAACAGCAGCTTCCCGCCCGGTGCGTGCACGCCCAGGGCGTGGCCCAGCAGGGTGTGCTCGGCGGGCTCGTTCAGGGTGATCCACTTCGTCACGCGGTCGCCGAGGCGGCCTGCGACCAGCGACACGTGCTCGGCGAATCGCTCGGCCGTGTCCCGCTCCAGCCAGTCCAGGTCCGCGGGCAGGTCCCAGTGGAACAGTGTCGGCACCGGGCGGACGCCGGCCGCGCACAGGTCGTCCACCAGCCGGTCGTAGAAGTCCAGGCCCTTTTTCCCGGAGCGCAGCCGCGGCCAGGAGAGCGAGAAGCGGTAGGCGTCCACGCCCAGGCCGGCCAGGAGGGCCACGTCCTCGCGGTGGCGGTGGACGTGGTCGCAGGCCACCGCCGCCGTCGAGCCGTCCTTCACTCGTCCCGGCTCCGCCGTGAAGGCGTCCCACACGGACGGCTCGCGCTCGTCCGCGGCGCCCTCGATCTGGTGCGCCGAGGTGGACACGCCCCAGAGGAAGCCGGCCGGGAAGCGGGGGATCGGATTGCCTGCGTCAGTCGCCATGCGCCGGATCATCCGTACCGGCGGTAATGGAAGTCAACGGCCGGGCGGGAAGGAGCTGTCAGGCCCCTTCCTTCAGCACCCGCGAGATCAGCTTCCGCTGCTCCTCCGTCAGCCGGGGATCCGCGCAGTACACGGTCCTCCCGTCCACCGTGAGCTGGTAGGTGAACCCGTCCGGGACCCCGACCGGCGGTGTGCTCCGGCCGGCGGCCAGGGCCTGCTCGGCCAGGGCGTGCCACTCTGGGGCATCGGGCCGGTCCGAGGTGTCCACCTCGGCATGCCGCTCGATACCCGCGAACCCGCCCGTACGCCGCACCTGAATACGCATGCCACCTGTCTAGTACGGAACTACAGGGTCCGCACCCCGACCTGCTCCCAGGCCTTCGACACGGCGTCCAGCTCCTCCCCGTCGCCGAAGCGCTCCCGGGCGGCCTTCACGGTGAGCGTCGCGAAGTCCACGAACATCGCCTGCTGGCTCAGCTCACCGCCGGTCAGCACGTCGTACCAGACCTGTCCGGCCCGCTCCCAGGCGTGGCCGCCGAGGGCCCTGGCCGCGAGGTAGAAGGCGTGGTTCGGGATGCCCGAGTTGATGTGGACACCGCCGTTGTCGCGGCCGGTGCGGACGAAGTCGTCCATCGTCGCCGGCTGCGGGTCCTTGCCGAGGACGTCGTCGTCGTACGCCGTGCCCGGTTCCTTCATGGAGCGCAGCGCCGTGCCCGTCACCCGTGGGGCGAGCAGGCCCGCGCCGATCAGCCAGTCGGCCTCGGCGGCGGTCTGGCCGAGGGTGTACTGCTTGATCAGGGCGCCGAAGACGTCCGACAGGGACTCGTTGAGCGCGCCGGGCTGGCCGAAGTAGGTGAGGTTGGCCGTGTACTGCGTGACGCCGTGCGCGAGTTCGTGGCCGATGACGTCGATCGGGATGGTGAAGTCGAGGAAGATCTCGCCGTCCCCGTCGCCGAAGACCATCTGCTCGCCGTTCCAGAAGGCGTTGTTGTAGTCGCGGTCGTAGTGCACCGTCGCGTTCAGCGGGAGGCCGTTCCCGTCGATCGAGTCGCGCCGGTAGGCCTGGAGGAACAGCTCGAAGGTGGCGCCGAGACCCGCGTAGGCGCGGTTGACGGTGGCGTCCTTGCCGGGCTTGTCGCCCTCGCCGCGGGCCTTGTGGCCGGGCAGGTCGGTGCCGTGCCGGGCGTCGTGGACGGTGCGCAGCGGCTTGCCGTCGGCGCCCGCCGCGGCGGCGGTCGCGCCGATGACCGTGGTGAGGCGGCGCTGGGTGCGCTCGAAGGCGTCGCGCTGCAGGGTGCGGCGGGCGGGACCGGCGAGCGCCGGGTCCCCGGCCTGGGCGAGCTTGTCGAGGACATGAGGCGGAACGATGGTGCAGAAGACGGGCTCGAAGCCCCCGTGAGTCGTCATGCCCGGCACCTTTGCACTGCGTGACGAAGCTGTCACTAGTAGCCACCATGATTGGTGAAATACGGGGACAAGCGCCCTCACGCTCCGTGGCGAAGTGGTATAGCGCACTTTTTGTCCCGTATGTGCGTCGGGTCCCGCATACTGATACGACCCCACGCGCCGGGAGAGGCTCGGCTAGCATGCTGCGCATCATGCGTTTCGGGCTGCTTCTCCTTAGCTGCCGCGGCGAGGGCCTGTAGTCGAGGCCGACTCCCTCCCCGCGGAGCTTGGTGCTGCGTCGTCGGCCGTCCTTCCGGACACCCTCTGAGGAGCCCCCGCATCATGGCGAACCGCCAGCAGCCCAGTTCCATGCCGATCCACAAGTACGGCCGCTACGAGCAGGTCGACATCCCGGACCGCACCTGGCCACAGAACCGCGTCACCACCGCCCCCCGCTGGCTCTCCACCGACCTGCGTGACGGCAACCAGGCCCTGATCGACCCCATGTCGCCGGCCCGCAAGCGCGCCATGTTCGACCTGCTGGTCACGATGGGCTACAAGGAGATCGAGGTCGGCTTCCCGGCCTCCGGCCAGACCGACTTCGACTTCGTACGCTCCATCATCGAGGAGCCCGGGGCCATCCCCGACGACGTCACCATCTCCGTACTGACCCAGGCCCGCGAGGACCTGATCGAGCGCACGGTGGAGTCCCTGAAGGGCGCCAAGCGCGCCACGGTCCACCTGTACAACGCCACGGCCCCGGTCTTCCGCCGGGTCGTCTTCCGCGGCTCCAAGGACGACATCAAGCAGATCGCCGTCGACGGCACGCGCCTGGTCATGGAGTACGCCGAGAAGCTGCTGGGCCCGGAGACGGAATTCGGCTACCAGTACTCGCCCGAGATCTTCACCGACACCGAGCTGGACTTCGCACTGGAGGTCTGCGAGGCGGTCATGGACGTCTGGCAGCCCGGCCCGGGCCGCGAGATCATCCTGAACCTGCCCGCCACCGTGGAGCGTTCCACGCCCTCCACCCACGCCGACCGCTTCGAGTGGATGGGCCGCAACCTCTCCCGCCGCGAGCACGTCTGCCTGTCGATCCACCCGCACAACGACCGCGGCACCGCCGTCGCCGCCGCCGAGCTGGCCCTGATGGCCGGCGCCGACCGCGTCGAGGGCTGCCTGTTCGGCCAGGGCGAGCGCACCGGCAACGTCGACCTGGTCACCCTGGGCATGAACCTCTTCTCCCAGGGCGTCGACCCGCAGATCGACTTCTCCGACATCGACGAGATCCGTCGCACGTGGGAGTACTGCAACCAGATGGACGTCCACCCGCGCCACCCGTACGTGGGCGACCTGGTCTACACGTCCTTCTCCGGCTCCCACCAGGACGCCATCAAGAAGGGCTTCGACGCGATGGAGGCCGACGCGGCAGCCAAGGGCGTCACCGTCGACGACATCGAGTGGGCCGTCCCCTACCTGCCGATCGACCCCAAGGACGTCGGCCGCTCCTACGAGGCGGTCATCCGGGTCAACTCGCAGTCCGGCAAGGGCGGTATCGCCTACGTCCTGAAGAACGACCACAAGCTGGAACTGCCCCGCCGGATGCAGATCGAGTTCTCGAAGCTGATCCAGGCGAAGACGGACGCCGAGGGCGGCGAGGTCACGCCGAAGGACATCTGGGCGGTCTTCCAGGACGAGTACCTGCCCAACCCCGAGAACCCGTGGGGCCGCATCCAGGTCAAGAACAACCAGTCGACGACCGACACCGACGGCGTGGACACGCTGAAGGTGGAGGCCACCGTCGACGGCCAGGACACCGTCCTGACCGGTTCGGGCAACGGTCCGATCTCGGCCTTCTTCGACGCCCTGCAGTCCGTCGGCATCGACGTACGCCTGCTGGACTACCAGGAGCACACGATGAGCGAGGGAGCCTCCGCGCAGGCCGCCTCCTACATCGAGTGCGCGATCGACGACAAGGTCCTGTGGGGCATCGGAATCGACCCGAACACCACGCGGGCCTCGCTGAAGGCCGTCGTCTCGGCCGTCAACCGCGCGGCTCGCTGACCAGCCGTACGGGTCCGCGGCCACGCGCCGCTCACGGTCGCCACAGGGGCTCCGTCCGCCGATGCCCGGCGGGTGGAGCCCCGTCGCATACCGGCCATTGTCTGTGGAGGTCACGGAAAGGTCTCCTCCGGGGTGCTGACTCCTCGTCTCCGATGTGGCTAACATCACGCAAGCACGGCGACGTTGCCGTGCGGCGTGACGGAGGTGCGACGTGCTGCCAGGACGGGGACGAAACGGCCATGCCGCCAGGCTTTCTCGCGTCCTGGGCACCCGCACCGCGTGGACGGCCGCCGGTGACGGGGAGTTCTTCTGCCCCGGCTGCGGCGGCGACCGCAACTACCAGCGGCTGACCGGGCAGCGCCGCTTCACCCTGCTCGGCCTGCCCGTGCTGCCGCGCGGCGAGACCGGCCCGGTCGTGGAGTGCGCGGCCTGCCGCCGCCACTTCGGCACGGACGTCCTCGACCACCCGACCACCACCCGCTTCTCCGCGATGCTCCGCGACGCCGTGCACACCGTCGCCCTCGCGGTGCTGGCGGCCGGCGGCGCCGGGTCCCGTTCGGCCCTGGAGGCCGCCGTGCTCGCCGTGCGGGCGGCCGGCTTCGACGACTGCACGGAGGAGCAGCTGGCCGCCCTCGTCGAGGCGCTGGAGGCGGACACCGGCCGGATCACCGGCGAACCCTGCGGCGCGGGGCTGGCCATAGAGCTGCACGAGGCCCTGGACCCGCTCGCCCCGCACCTCGCCACCGTCGGCCGCGAATCGATCCTGCTCCAGGGCGCCCGCATAGCCCTCGCGGACGGGCCGTACACCCCGGCCGAGCGGGATGTGCTGGCGACGGTGGGGGCGGCGCTCACGATCTGCTCCGACGACGTGACCCGGCTGCTGGCGGCTGCGGCCCGTACGCCTTCGTAGGGCGCGGCCCCGCATACTCCCCGGGGAGTAACGCGGCAGGCGGGCCGTCCCCCGCAGTAGGCGCCATTTCGGCCTCACGCCCGACGAACCGGCCCCCGCCCGACGGGAGTCTGGAGACCGATCCAGACACCGACCGGAGGGAGCCGGACACATGGGGTCCGTAAGGACACGTACGGGGCGGAAGCGGGCCGTGCCCTGGGTGGTGGCCGGGCTGTGGCTCGCCGCGCTCGTGCTGGTCGGACCGCTCGCGGGCAAGTTCGCCGACGTCCAGCAGAACCGCGCGATCGACTACCTGCCCGACAGCGCCGACTCGACCCAGGTGGCGCGTATCCAGGACCGGCTGCCCGGCGGGGAGTCGACGGACCTGGTGCTCGTGTACCACCGGGACGGCGGGCTGACCGGCGCCGACCGGCGCACCGCCGCCGAGCAGACCGCCGAGGTGAGCGGCGCCTACGACCTGGCGGCGGAGCCGCAGGGCATCCCGTCGAAGGACGGCTCCACCCTGATGTACCCGGTCTCCAGCACCCAGCCGGGCCAGGACGAGAAGGCCCGGGACGCGTTCGTCGACGAGGTGCGGGACATCGCCGAGGGCAGCGGCGGACTGAGCGTCGAGGTCGGCGGGCCGGGCGCGCTGAACACCGACATGAACAAGGTGTTCGGGACGCTCGACGCCACGCTGCTGTTCGCCACGCTCGCCGTCGTCACCGTGCTGCTCATCCTCATCTACCGCAGCCCCTTCCTGTGGCTGGTGCCGCTCGCCGTGGCGGGGGTCGCCGCCACCGTGTCGATGGCCGCCGGGTACGGACTGCACGAACTGTTCGACGTCACCGTCACCGGCCAGAGCGGCGGCGTGATGACCGTGCTGGTCCTCGGTGCCGGCACCGACTACGCGCTGCTCCTCATCTCCCGCTACCGCGAGGAACTGCGGCGTCACGAGCGGCCGTACGACGCCATGAACACCGCGCTGCGCGGCTGCGGGCCGGCGATCCTCGCCTCCTCGGGGACCGTCGCGGCCGGGCTGCTGTGCCTGCTCGCCGCCGACCTCAACAGCAGCCGCGGCATGGGGCCGGTCGGCGTGGTGGGGGTGCTCGCCGCGCTGGTCGCCATGACGACCCTGCTGCCGGCCGTCCTGGTGCTGCTGGGGCGGCGGGTCTTCTGGCCGCTGATCCCCGCGTTCGGGAGTGAGCCGAAGGTCCGTCGGTCGCTGTTCGCCGCGATGGGCACCTCCGCGACGCGGCGGCCCGCCACCGTACTCGCGGGCGGGGCCGTGCTGCTCGGTGCGCTCGCGCTCGGCACGCTGAACCTGCCCGGCAGCATCAAGCAGGAGGACTCCTTCACGGAGCGGCCCGAGTCCATCACGGCGATGCAGACGCTGGCGCGGGAGTATCCCGAGCGGAGCAGCCGGCCCGTGACCGTCATCGCGCCCGAGCGGCGGGCCGAGGCGGTGGCGGAACGGTCCCGTGCGGCCGAGGGGGTCGCCGAGGTGGTACCCGGGCGGAGCGGCGCGGGGTGGACGGAGATCGCCGTCTTCACCACCGCCGCGCCGCAGACCCCGGCCGAGACCCGGACCATCGAGGCGCTGCGGTCCGGGCTCGACCCCGTGGGCGCGTACGTCGGCGGGCCCAGTGCCCAGCAGATCGACCTGGCCGACAGCGAGTCACGGGACCGGAAGGTGATCGTGCCGCTGGTCCTCGGGGCCGTGTTCGTCATCCTGGTCGGGCTGTTGCGCAGCCTCGTCGCGCCGCTGCTGTTGCTCGCGGCGGTGGTGGCGGTCTGGGGCGCCGCTCTCGGGATCGGCGGGCTGGTGTTCGAGCCGGTGTTCGGGTTCGCCGGGAACGATCCGGGGCTCGGGCTGCTGTCCTTCGTGTTCCTGGTCGCCCTCGGGGTGGACTACGGCATCTTCCTGATGCACCGGATGCGCGAGGAGTCCGTGCGCGGGGCCGAGCCGGAGGCGGCGGCGCTCACCGCGTTGCGGACGACCGGTGGGGTCATCGCCTCGGCGGGAGTGGTGCTCGCGGCGACGTTCGCGGTGCTGACCACGCTGCCGATGGTCGGGCTGGTCGAGCTGGGGTTCGTGATCGCGGCAGGGGTGCTGCTGGACACGTTCCTGGTGCGTACGTACCTGGTGACGACGGCGAGTGTGCTCCTCAAACGGCGGATGTGGTGGCCGGGGAGGCTCTCCCGCGCGCCGGAGCGGACGGCCCCGCCGGAGGAGCGCAAGCCCGTCGCCGCGAACGCCCCCTGACCGACCGACGGCGCCCCTCCCCTCCCGGAGGGGCGCCCTCCTGGCCGAGGATGATGCCCGTGCAGGCACCCACCACACCATCAGCGACGTGGTCGCGGCACGCTGAGCGGTACATGGCCGCGATCAACCGTGACCCCTTGACCGCCCCGCACGCCCTCCGCAACGACGCGCTGCTCGCCGTTCTGGCGGCCGCGCTCGCCGTCGCGCTCGCGCTGCTCGTCGACGACGGGCGCAGGCCCGACGCCCTCGGCTGGGTCCTGCTGCTCGTCTCCCACGTGCCGCTGGTGTGGCGCCGCCGCCGTCCGGTGCTCGTCCTGCTCACCGTGGTGGCCTGTGTCTTCCCCTACCACTTCCTCGGCTACGCGCACACCGCGGCCACTCTGGCCGCCTACGTCGCCCTCTACACCGTCGCCGTCACCGGCCGGGCGCTGCGCACCGTCCTGGTCGGTATCGGCGTCATCACCCTGTCGGTGGGTGTGATGCTCACCATCAGCGCCCACGAGGCGCTGGGGCTGCTGAAGGCATCCGGCTGGGTCGTCGCCGTGCTGTTCCTCGGCGTCGACGTGCGCTTCTACCGCCGGTACGTCGCCTCGATCGTGGAACGCGCCGAACGCGCCGAACGCACCCGCGATCAGGAGGCCCGGCGGCGGGTCGCCGAGGAGCGGCTGCGGATCGCCCAGGACCTGCACGACCTGCTCGCCCACAGCATCACCCTCATCGGCGTGCAGACCTCCGTCGCCGCCCATGTGCTGTCCGCCGACCCGGAGCGCCTCGACCGGGAGGCCGTCGCCAAGGCCCTCGACGACATCGCCGAGACCTGCCGCAGCGCCCGCGGTGAACTCCGTACGACCCTGGAGGTGCTGCGCGAGGACGGCCCTCCGGAGGGCCGCGGCCCGCTGCCCGGCCTCGACGGGCTGCCCGACCTGGCGGAGACCGCGCGGCTCGCCGGCGCCCGGGTCGAGCAGACCGTACGGATACGGCAGGCACCGCCCGCCGTCGGCGCCGCCGCCTACCGCATCGTGCAGGAGGCCCTGACGAACGCGGTACGGCACGCGGGGCCCGAACCGGCCGTCCGCGTCGAACTGGACGAGCGGCAGGGCGTCCTGCACCTGGCGGTCCGCGACGACGGCACCGGACCGGCCCCGGGCGGCACCCCGGGATTCGGGCTCGTCGGGATGCGGGAGCGGGCCCGCAGCGTCGGTGGCACACTCGACGCCGGACCGCGTACCGCGGGCGGCTTCGAGGTCACCGCGGTCCTGCCGATGACCACGACGGGGGAGAGGAACGGATGACCATCCGAGTGCTGCTCGCGGACGACCAGACCCTGGTACGGGAGGCGTTCGCGATGCTCGTGGAGTCGGCCCGGGACATGGAGGTCGTCGGCCAGGCCGCCACCGGCCGGCAGGCCGTCGAACTGGCCCGCGGCGCACACGCCGACCTCGTGGTGATGGACATCCGCATGCCCGACCTGGACGGCATCGAGGCGACCCGGCTCATCGCCGCCGACGAGGACCTCGCGGGCGTACGGGTGCTCGTCCTCACCACGTACGACACCGACGAGAACATCGTCGACGCCCTGCGGGCCGGTGCCTCCGGGTTCCTGGTGAAGGACACCAGGCCGGCCGAACTCCTCGACGCCATCCGCACGGTCGCCGCCGGCGAGTCCCTGCTGTCGCCAGGTCCCACGGCGCGGCTGATCGAGCGGTTCCTGCGCAGCCCCCGCGCACCGGAGACCGGCGGGCCCGAGTGCCTGTCCGGCCGGGAGCGGGAGGTGCTCGCGCTGGTCGGGCGCGGCCTCAACAACACCGAGATCGCCGACGCGTTGAGCCTCAGCCCCCTCACCGCCAAGACCCATGTCAGCCGCATCATGGGCAAGCTGGGGGCCCGGGACCGGGCGCAGCTGGTCATCATCGCGTACGAGTCGGGGATGGTGACGCCGGGGAGCGTCTGACGGCGGGACGACCGAGTTCCGCCGGCTCCCTTTCGGCCTAGGGGCCTCCTGATGGATCTCCGCGGCGTCGCTGGAGCAGCCCGGCCGCCGCCAGATACTTCCCGACCTGCTCCACCTCGTCCGGCGACAGCGGGATCTGCGGCTCCGCCGTCGCCGGGCAGTCGATCACGCCGCGCAGGTGCAGCGCGGTCTTGAAGGCGCCGATCGCCGAGGAGTTCGGGCCCATCCTGGCCGGGTCGCCGACCGTCACCATGCCGAACAGCGCGCACAGGCGCTCCTGTTCGGCACGGGCCTCGTCCCGGTCCCCGGCACGGCAGAGACCGTCCAGACGGACGTAGCCGTGCGGGTCGACGTTGCCGAGGCCGGGCACCGTGCCGTCCGCGCCGATCGCGAGGGCCGCGTCGACGATCAGCTCGGAGCCGGTCAGCACGCTGAAGCCGGTGATGCCCGGGTGTTCCCGGGCGCCGGTCACGACCTGGCGGAAGGCGGCGAGGTCGCCGCTGGAGTCCTTGAGCCCGGCCACGACCCCGTCGGCGGCCAGCTCCAGGACCACGTCGGCCGGCAGCTTCGTGTGGACGGCGACGGGAAGGTCGTAGGCGATGACCGGGACCGGGCTCGCGGCGGCGACCGCGCGGTAGTGGCGGGCGATCTCCGCCGGGTGGGTGCGGGCGTAGAACGGGGCGGTGACGACGACCGCGTCCGCGCCCGCCGCCGTCACCGACGCGACATGGTCCAGGACCCGCGGCGTCGTCATGTCGATCGCCCCCGCCAGAACCGGGAGCTGCCCGCCCACATGGCCCGTCACCGACTCGACGACCAGCCTGCGCCGGCGGTCCGTCAGGTACGCGGCCTCAGAGGTCGAGCCGAGCACGAACAGTCCGTGCACCCCGCCGGCCACGAGATGGTCGACGAGCCTGAGCAGCGAGGGGACGTCCACCTCACCGTCCGGTGTCAGGGGCGTGCAGACGGGCGGGATGACACCGGTCAGCGGGGTGAAAGTCATGGAGCCTCCATCGGGTCGCTCTGCCGGACGAGGTCGCGGGTCGATTCGTCCACCTGGAACAGGATGGTGGCAGCGGAAGCGGTGCGCGGCCACCGAGGCGGAACGGACAAGCTGGAGCACGTGGTGACCCGCAGGGAGTCCGCGCCCGGCACGGGCCCCTCCCTCCCCGAACTCGACCGGGACTTCCACGAGGTCCTGTACGCGTTCCTGGGTATCGACCTCGGCACGGCGTTGCGCGCCCGCGACGTGGAGGGGGCGCAACGGGCGATGGCGGTGCACTTCCGGGGGATCGAGGCGCGGGCGGGGCAGGAGCAGCGGGATGCGGGCTGATTCCGCTGCCCGGCGGGCGGACGCGGAGCATGATGAGGGCGTGAGTGAGCTGTGGAAAGAGAGCGACGCCGGCGTCCTGCCACTGCCGTCCGGCCGGCTGGTCCGGGGACGGGGCCTGCGGCACCCCCTGGACCCGGCCGCGCCCCTTCCCTCCTACGGCGTCTACCTCCTCGGCGGGCAGCCGCCCCGGGTCCCCTGGGAGTCGGGCTGGATCCGCTGGCCCGACTTCCGCCTCCCGCCGGACCGGGCGGCCGCCCGCGCGATGCTGGCCGACGTACGGGAACGGGCCGCCGGGGAGCGGGTGGAGATCGCCTGCGGCGGCGGCCGCGGCCGCACGGGCACGGCCCTGGCCTGCCTGGCGGTGCTGGACGGGGTGCCGGCGGAGGAGGCGGTGGCGTACGTCCGGCGGCACTACGACCGGCGGGCGGTGGAGACGCCGTGGCAGCGGCGGTATGTGCGCCGGTTCGGCGAGGGATGAGCCTCTCCTTCGGCTCGGCCCCTCATACCTTGGTCGCGCTGCCGTGGACCGACGGCCGCCGGCGGACTCGGCACCCGCGTCGGCACAGTGGCCGGCATGGAGAAGACCAACGGGAACAAGCGGGCAAAGGGGATGAGCCGGGCGTAGTTCTTGGCCGGGGCGGCGGCGGTGGGGGTCGCCGGAGCGGTGGCACCGGCGGGTGAGGCCCTGGCGACGGGAGCCCGGCACGGCCGGGGGCTGCGCCGGCAGGGCGTTGTCCGCACCGTCGGGGAGGGGGAGACGCCGGGGCGTTCCGCGCGGTGGCCCGCCGGTACGGCCGGCGGGCGCGGTCCGCGTCGCGAGGGGAGCATGGCTGAGGAGGTGTGCGTATGGAATGGACCCTCGAGGTGATCGTCGTACCGGTCACCGACCTGGACCGGGCCAAGGCCTTCTACGAGGACCGGTGCGGATTCCGCGCCGAGATCGACGCGTCGTTCTTCGAGGGCGTCGGCCGCTTCGTCCAGCTCACTCCGCCCGGCTCCCGCTGCTCCATCGTGCTGGAGTCCGGCATGCCGGACTCACCGGGGCAGCCCCGGATGGCCCCCGGTTCGCTCCAGGGCCTCCAGCTCTGTGTCACGGACATCGAGACGGCCAGGGCGGAGCTGGTCGAACGCGGGGTCGAGGTGACGCCGGTCCTGCACGTGGGCGCGTCCGGCTGGGCGGAGGGCCGGGGCGAGGAGAGCTGGAACTCGTTCCTCTTCTTCCAGGACCCCGACGGCAACGGCTGGGCGGTCCAGGAGGCCCCGGCACCCCTCTTCCAGCGCTGACCTAGCCGCAGTAGGTGTCCCGGCCCGGGCGCTCGCCCGTCGCCAGGAAACGGGACACGGTCCGGTCGCCGCAGGCGTTGCCGTTGGCGAGATAGGCGTCATGGCCGGTGGAGTTCACGGTGACCATGACGGCCCGGTCGCCGAGGGCCTGCCGCAGTTTCCGGGCTCCCGCGAGCGGGGTGGCGACATCCCGCTCGTTCTGCACGAGCAGGATGTTGGACGGTCCGCGGCCGGTGACCCGTACGGCCGGCTCCTTCGGCTCGAACGGCCAGGCGGCACACACCATCGGCCCGCGCGGCATGCCCGCGGTCAGCGGGTACGCGGCGCGGCTCCTGTCGACGTCCTTCTGGTACGCCGCCGCCGAGTCGGGCCAGTCGACGTCGTTGCAGATCGTGCCGACACCGACCGCGGCGACGTTCTGCAGGACCGGCTCGGGCGGGGCCTCGGGCGCGGGCGGCACGGTGCCCTTGCGGGCGGCGCGGATGGCCTTGGCCAGGGCCGGGTAGTCGTCGGGGTCGTAGAGGCTGGACAGCATGGTCTGGCGGAGCGCGTTGCCGTCCAGCCGCGGGGGGTTGGCGCCGGGCCAGGGGAGCGGGGCGCGGTCGAGCCGGGCGGCGATCTGCAGGAATCCGGACCGCACCTCGGCGGGCGTACGGGCGACCCGGTACGGATTGCCGGGCCGGGATGCCCACTTGGCGAACTCGGGGAAGTTGTCCTCGACACCGACCTCGAAGGCGGCGAGCCAGTTGCGGGTCACGCGGGTGTGGTCGGGGTCGTTGTTGCTGTCCAGCACGATGCGGTCGGTGCGGTGCGGGAACAGCTGGCTGTAGACGGCGCCGACGTAAGTGCCGTACGAGACGCCCCACGCGGAGATCTTCCGGTCCCCGAGCACGGCCCGGACGCGGTCGAGGTCGCGGGCCTCGTTGGCGGTGCCGAGGTGCCGGATCAGCTCGCCGCCGTTACGGGCGCAGGCCTCGGCGGTGCGCCGCGCGGTGGCCATGCTCTCGCCGACGGTACCGTCCGGGGCCGGCCAGGGCAGGAGCTTGGTCATGCCGAGGTCGGCGGGGTCCAGCTTGCAGTCGACGGCGGTGGAAGGCGCCATCCCGCGCGGTGCGAACCCGACGAGGTCGTAGGCGTCCCGCACCTTCTGCGGCAGCCTCTGCCCCTTGCCGGAGGGGTCGGAGAGACTGTCCCCGCCGGGGCCGCCGGGGATGAGTAACAGAGTGCCACGGCGGGCGGAGGGCTTCTCGCTGGGGATACGGGAGACGGCGATCTGGATCTTCCGGCCGTCGGGGTCGGAGTAGTCCATGGGCACGTCGACGGTGGCGCACTGCTGTCTGGGATCAAGGTCGGGGCCCTGGCACGCGGTCCACTTGAGGGGCTCGGCAGGGGCGGCGGACGCGGTCAGCGGGACGGCGAGTCCGAGCAGGACGGCGGAGGCCGCGACCAGTGAGGTGTTGCGCTTGATCTGCTTCATGGGACGAGCCTGACGTCTCTCCGGCACGCTCCACATCCGGCCAACTGCCGGATTGTTCAGGGGGTTTACCCCCTACGGAATGAAGGCGCCCGGCAGCCGCAGCATGAAGACGTCGACCGGGTCCTGGCTTTCCACCGTGAAGCCGTGGCGTTCGTACAGGCGGCGGGCCGGGCTGCCCTGGAGGACGTTCAGACGTACGAGTTCGCCGTCGGCGTCGGTTCGGGCCAAGAGGGTGCGGAGCACCGCCGAACCCAGGCCTCGGCCCTGGACGTCCGGACTGAGGTAGAAGTGCTCCAGCCAGTGGCCGTCCTCGGACGGGCGCAGTGCGACGCCGCCCGCGAACGTGCCGTCGGTCTCGATGATCGACGTGTGCTGCGGGGCGAAGGCGTCTCGCAGGCGCTGCCTGACCCGGTACTCGTCGTAGCGGCCCAGCCGTTCCAGGTCCGGGCGCATCACCACGGCCCGTACCTCCGCGAGCGGCTCGACGTCTGCCGGCTCGGCCGGGCGCATCGCCCATCGCACATCCACGGCCGGATTGTCTCAGCGGCCGCTCTGACGTAGGAACTCCCCCCCCGGGCAGCGGCCCCGACCAGGACTACAGGGCTGTCGGCCAGCTTGCTGTTCCGCCATGACGGCCGGTCCGCCGACCGCGGCCTGCGCGAACAATCCGCATACCGCTTATCGTCAATCAGCTTCCTGCACAACCGCTCGAAATACCGTCGGTTTGCAGCACCCCGTCGATGCGATGGGCGACATCCAGCTGTGGCTGCGAATGTCCTGTTCGAACTGGCCGATGTATCCGCCGGAGACAAAAGCCCGCGACCCCAGCTTCACCTGTGTGAGCGCCGCCGCCTGCCGAGAACCGTTGGCCATTGCCGAACCCCTTTGTGCTGCCCCGCAGTTGTAGGGCACAGAGCCCTCCCGAGTGTAGTCGCGGAGCGTCACCTCGAAGACGCGAAGAGTGAAACCGCAAAAGGAGGGGGAACACGGTGGAGGCACGACACTCGGCGCTCTGCGCCGAAGAAGCGGAGGACGCGGTGAAGGAATTGCGGGCAGAACTCGCCAAGGCAGGAATTGCTTTGCCGTCACCGGGCCTTGACCCGGTGAGTCTTGCGCGGGAAGCACCCTGTCCGCTCGTGGAGTTGGGCCGGTGTTCCGTTCGGACCGCCCGGCGGCTCGCGGCGGTGCCGCGATGAAGCCCCCGGTCGGCGCGTATGTCGTGGACACTCGAAGCGGACGCATCGGCATCGTCATGGGGCATGAGGGGCCCTACGTGCAGTTGCGGCCGTACGGGGGCGGGAAGGAATGGGACGTCGACCCCGGAGCCGTCCGGAACGCCACCCCGGCCGAGCGGCTGCACGCGGCGACCACGTACGCCAACGCACGCAGCAGGGGTGAGGTCCCTTGACGTGACGACCCTGCGAGAATGGCGTCATGAGCCTGTTCCGCGACGACGGCATCGTGCTGCGCACCCAGAAGCTGGGTGAGGCGGACCGGATCATCACGCTGCTCACGCGCGGTCACGGACGGGTACGCGCGGTAGCTCGGGGCGTGCGCCGGACGAAGTCGAAGTTCGGTGCGCGTCTCGAGCCGTTCTCCCATGTCGACGTGCAGTTCTTCGCGAAGGGGAGCGAGCTGATCGGGCGGGGGCTGCCGCTGTGCACCCAGAGCGAGACCATCGCGCCCTACGGCGGCGGGATCGTCAGCGACTACTCCCGGTACACGGCCGGAACCGTCATGCTGGAGACCGCCGAGCGGTTCACCGACCATGAGGGGGAGCCGGCCGTGCAGCAGTACCTGCTGCTGGTCGGTGGGCTGCGGACCCTCGCCCGGGGGGAGCACGCGCCGCATCTCGTGCTCGACGCGTTCCTGCTCCGCTCCCTCGCCGTCAACGGGTACGCCCCGAGCTTCACCGACTGCGCGAAGTGCGGGATGCCCGGCCCCAACCGGTTCTTCTCGGTCGCGTCGGGCGGATCCGTCTGCGTGGACTGCCGCGTGCCCGGCAGCGTCGTACCCTCGCCCCAGGCACTGGAACTCCTCGGCGCCCTGCTTACGGGAGACTGGGAGACCGCGGACGCGTGCGAGGCGCGCTACGTCCGGGAGGGCAGCGGGCTGGTGTCCGCGTATCTGCACTGGCACATGGAGCGCGGACTGCGCTCCCTGCGCTACGTCGAGAAGTAGCGCGAGCAGCGGAAAACGCAGCAGCACAGAAGCAAGCGAGCACGAGGAGACGAGAAACACATGGCCGTACGCGGGATCCTGGGGCGCCAGCGCCGGGAGTACAGGACGCCGGAGCCGCACCCGTCCGGCGCGCGGCCCCCGAAGATCCCCGGGGAGTTCGTACCGCAGCATGTGGCGATCGTCATGGACGGCAACGGCCGCTGGGCCAAGGACCGGGGACTGCCCCGCACCGAAGGGCACAAGGTCGGCGCCGAGCGCGTGCTGGACGTGCTCCAGGGCGCCATCGAGATGGGCGTGGGCGCCATCTCCCTGTACGCCTTCTCCACCGAGAACTGGAAGCGCTCGCCGGACGAGGTGCGCTTCCTGATGAACTTCAACCGGGACTTCATCCGCAAGACCCGCGACCAGCTCGACGAGCTGGGCATCCGGGTGCGCTGGGTGGGCCGTATGCCCAAGCTGTGGCGCTCGGTCGCCAAGGAACTCCAGGTCGCCCAGGAGCAGACCAAGGGTAACGACAAGCTCACGCTGTACTTCTGCATGAACTACGGCGGGCGGGCCGAGATCGCGGACGCGGCGCAGGCGCTGGCCGAGGACGTGAAGAGCGGCAAACTCGACCCGTCCAAGGTCAGCGAGAAGACCTTCGCGAAGTACTTGTACTACCCGGACATGCCCGACGTGGACCTGTTCCTGCGCCCCAGCGGCGAGCAGCGCACCTCCAACTACCTGCTCTGGCAGAGCGCCTACGCCGAGATGGTCTTCCAGGACGTGCTGTGGCCGGACTTCGACCGGCGTGACCTGTGGCGGGCCTGCCTGGAGTACGCCTCGCGGGACCGGCGCTTCGGCGGGGCCGTCCCGAACGAGGAGCTGCTGGCCATGGAGGGCGAGCAGTCGTAGGACGCCAGGGCCCGGCACCCCTTCCGGTGGCAGCCGGGCCCCATGTCCCTCAGGGCCGCGGGGAACTGCGCGAGCAACCCCCACGCACCCGCCGCCGGCAACGAAACCCCCACCCCCGGGGTGCGGAACACCGGCTCAGCCGCCGGCGGCCTTCGCACAGTCCGCACACGTGCCGAAGATCTCCACCGTGTGGGCCACGTTCACATAGCCGTGCTCGGCGGCGATGGACTCGGCCCACTTCTCCACGGCCGGGCCCTCCACCTCGACGGCCTTGCCGCAGCCGCGGCACACCAGGTGGTGGTGATGGTCGTCGGTGGAGCAGCGGCGGTAGACGGACTCGCCCTCGGCGGTGCGCAGGACGTCGACCTCGCCGGCGTCGGCGAGGGACTGCAGGGTGCGGTAGACCGTGGTGAGCCCGACCGAGTCGCCCTTGTGCTTGAGCATGTCGTGCAGTTCCTGCGCGCTGCGGAACTCGTCGACCTCCTGCAGGGCCGCCGCCACAGCGGCCCGCTGCTTGGTGGAGCGGCCCTTAACGGACGGTCCAGCGGTCGTCACCGTTGCCTCCTCACGTCTGCCTTGCCCGGGCCATTGTGCCAGCCCGGGGTGGGGGCGGTCAGACGCCGACTCCGTCGGCCGCAGCCCGGCTGCCCGGGATGGCGCACTCGGCGGGGTCGGCTGTCGGGTCCGCACCCGCCGACGCGCGGGCGCGGCGGCGGGCCAGCGGGGCCGCGAGCGCCGTCAGCAGGACGAACGCGCCGATGGTCAGCAGCACGATCGTCGCGCCGGGCGGCACGTCCTGGTAGTACGAGGTGACGGTGCCGCCGATCGTCACGCTCACGCCGATGGCCACGGCGATGGCGAACGTGGCGGCGAAGCTGCGGCCGATCTGCTGGGCGGCCGCGACGGGCACCACCATCAGCGCGCTGACCAGCAGCAACCCGACCACGCGCATCGCCACGGTCACCGTGACGGCCGCGGTGATCGCCGTCAGCAGGTTCAGGACGCGCACCGGCAGGCCCGTCACCCGGGCGAATTCCTCGTCCTGGCTGACCGCGAACAGTTGCCGTCGCAGGCCGAGGGTGACCAGGACGACGAAGGCGGCCAGGACGCAGATCGCCGTGACGTCCGCATCGGAGACCGTCGACAGGGAGCCGAAGAGGTACGACGTCAGGTTGGCGTTGGAGCCCGTCGGCGCGAGGTTGATGAACATCACACCGCCGGCCATGCCGCCGTAGAACAGCATGGCGAGGGCGATGTCGCCGCGGGTCTTGCCGTACCAGCGGATCAGTTCCATGAGGACCGCGCCGAGGACGGAGACCAGGGTCGCCATCCACACCGGGGACCAGGTCAGCAGGAAGCCGAGGCCGACGCCGGTCATCGCCACGTGGCCGATGCCGTCGCCCATCAGGGCCTGACGGCGCTGGACCAGGTAGATCCCCACCGCGGGGGCCGTGATGCCGACCAGGACGGCGGCGAGCAGGGCCCGCTGCATGAAGGCGTAGTCGAGGAGGTCCATCAGCTCAGCAGTCCCGTGCGGATCGGTTCGGCGCCCGCGGGTGCGTGCGGGTGTACGTGGTCGTGGCCGGGGAGGGCGTGCTGTCCGACGGCCTTCGGGGGCGGGCCGTCGTGGACGACGCAGCCGTCACGCAGGACGACCGCCCGGTCGATGAGGGGCTCCAGAGGGCCCAGTTCGTGCAGCACGAGCAGCACGGTCGTGCCCTGGGAGACCTGTTCCCTGAGCGTGTGCGCGAGGACCTCCTGGCTGGCCAGGTCGACGCCGGCCATCGGCTCGTCCATGATCAGCAGCTCGGGTTCGGAGGCGAGCGCGCGGGCGATCAGCACACGCTGGTGCTGGCCGCCGGAGAGGGCGTCGACCGAGTCCTTGGCCCGGTCGGCCATGCCGACGAGGTCCAGGGCGCGCCGTACGGCCTCGCGGTCGGCCTTGCGCAGGACGCCGAAGCGGGCCCGGGACAGGCGGCCGGAGGAGACCACCTCGGTCACCGTGGCGGGCACGCCGCCGGCGGCCGTGGTGCGCTGCGGGACGTAGCCCACGCGGTGCCAGTCACGGAACCGCCTGCGGTCCGTGCCGAACAGCTCGATCTCGCCGGCGCCGGTCTGCACCTGGCCGATGATGCTGCGCACGGCCGTGGACTTGCCGGAGCCGTTCGCGCCGAGCAGCGCGACGACCTCGCCGGGGTGAACCGTGAGGTCGATGCCGCGCAGGACGGGGCGCGAGCCCAGGTCCGCGCGGACACCGCGCAGGGATACGACGGGCTCGGTCATGCCGTCCTCCGATGGGTCGGTCACTTGGCTCCCAGGGCCGACTGCAGGGCCTTGAGGTTGGCTTCCATCACCTGGAAGTAGTCGTCGCCGCGGGACTTGTCGGTGATGCCCTCGAGCGGGTCGAGGACGTCCGTCTTCAGATTCGCGTCACGGGCCAGGGTCTTCGCGGTCTTGTCGGAGACCAGTGTCTCGTAGAAGACGGTGGTGACGCCGTCGGCCTTGGCCTCCTGCTGGAGCTCGCGGACCCGGGCGCCGCTGGGCTCGCTCTCGGGGTTCATACCGGAGATGGCCTCCTGGGTGAGGCCGTAACGCTCGGCGAGGTAGCCGAAGGCGGCGTGGTTGGTGAAGAAGACCTTGGTCTTGGTGTTCTTCAGGCCGTTCTCGAAGTCGCCGTCCAGGCTCCTCAGCTTCGTGACCAGAGCCTCGGTGTTCTTCCTGTAGTCGGCCGCGTGGTCCGGGTCGGCCTTCTCGAAGGTCTTGCCGACGCCCTGGGCGATCTCGGCGTACTTCACCGGGTCGAGCCAGACGTGCGGGTCGCGGCCGTGCTCCTCCTCCTCGGAGTGGCCTTCCTCGGAGTGGTCTTCCTCGCCCTCGTGGGCGTGGCCGCCGGTGCCGTGGTCCTCGAGGTGGGTCAGGGTGGCCGCGTCGATCTTCGTCTCGATGCCGGTCTGGGCGACGGCCTCGTCGACGGCGGGCTGGAGGCCCTTGAGGTAGAGCGCCGCGTCGGCCTCCTCCAGCTGCGCACGCTGCTTGGTGCTGATCTCCAGGTCGTGCGGCTCCTGGCCGGGCTGGGTCAGGCTGGTGACGTTCGCGTGGTCGCCGCCGATCTGCTCGGCGAGGAACGCCATCGGGTAGAACGACGCGACGACGTCGAACTTGTCCGTGTTGCCCGAGGCCGCGCTGTCGCTGGAGCAGGCGGTCAGGGCGCCGAGGCCGAGAGCGGAGGCCAGGGCGGCGGGTATGAGGCGTCGTCGTACGTTCATGACAGTCATTTTCATCAAATATGGAAACCGTTGTCAACAAACGGTCCGAGCTGCGGACGGCAGAGGTCTGGCGGCCGCCCAGGGGGGAGCGATTTGATTGAGGGGGCGCCCCCGCCGGTAACCTGAAGCATTCGCTGGAAGCAACTCGCTTCGTCGCCCGTCGTCGTAATGAAGAGAGCACCGTGGCCGCCGACAAGATCGACACCATCGTCAGCCTGAGCAAGCGCCGTGGCTTCGTATTCCCCTGTAGTGAGATCTACGGCGGTCAGCGCGCCGCCTGGGACTACGGCCCCCTGGGTGTCGAGCTCAAGGAGAACCTCAAGCGCCAGTGGTGGCGCTACATGGTCACGTCGCGCGAGGACGTGGTGGGTATCGACTCGTCCGTGATCCTGGCCCCCGAGGTCTGGGTCGCCTCCGGCCATGTCGCCACCTTCACGGACCCGCTGACCGAGTGCACCTCCTGCCACAAGCGGTTCCGCGCGGACCACCTGGAGGAGGCCTACGAGGAGAAGAAGGGCCGCGCCCCGGAGAACGGGCTCGCGGACCTCAACTGCCCCAACTGCGGCAACAAGGGCCAGTTCACCGAGCCCAAGCAGTTCTCCGGCCTGCTGTCCACCCACCTCGGCCCGACGCAGGACTCCGGCTCCGTCGCCTACCTGCGCCCCGAGACCGCGCAGGGCATCTTCACCAACTTCTCCCAGGTGCAGACCACCTCGCGCCGCAAGCCGCCGTTCGGCATCGCCCAGATGGGCAAGTCCTTCCGCAACGAGATCACGCCCGGCAACTTCATCTTCCGGACCCGCGAGTTCGAGCAGATGGAGATGGAGTTCTTCGTCAAGCCGGGCGAGGACGAGAAGTGGCAGGAGTACTGGATGGAGCAGCGCTGGAGCTGGTACACCGGTCTCGGCCTGCGCGAGGAGAACATGCGGTGGTACGAGCACCCGAAGGAGAAGCTCTCCCACTACTCCAAGCGCACCGCCGACATCGAGTACCGCTTCCAGTTCGGCGGCAGTGAGTGGGGCGAGCTGGAAGGTGTGGCCAACCGCACCGACTACGACCTCGGCGCCCACTCCAAGGCCTCCGGCCAGGACCTCACCTACTTCGACCAGGAGGCCGGCGAGCGCTGGACGCCGTACGTCATCGAGCCCGCGGCCGGTGTCGGCCGCGCGATGCTGGCGTTCCTCCTGGACGCCTACGTCGAGGACGAGGCCCCCAACGCCAAGGGCAAGATGGAGAAGCGCACCGTGCTGCGCCTCGACCAGCGCCTCGCCCCGGTGAAGGTCGCGGTGCTGCCGCTGTCCCGCAACCCGGAGCTGTCCCCGAAGGCCAAGGGCCTCGCCCAGGCGCTCCGCCAGAACTGGAACATCGAGTTCGACGACGCCGGCGCCATCGGCCGCCGCTACCGCCGTCAGGACGAGATCGGCACGCCGTTCTGCGTGACCGTCGACTTCGACACGCTCGAGGACAACGCGGTCACCGTCCGCGAGCGCGACACGATGAAGCAGGAGCGCGTCTCCCTCGACCAGATCGAGGGCTACCTGGCGGCCCGTCTGATCGGCTGCTGATCGCCTTTCGCCGCGCCACGGTGCCGGGTTCCTCCTCGGAGGGGCCCGGCACCGCCGTTCTTCACAGGTCCAGGTCGGCGTAGACGGCCGCGTGGTCCGAGGCGCGGTTCCACTTCGAGGTGACGGTGTCGAAGGACTTGACGGTCGACGGCGCCCAGACACCGCGCCGTTCGACCTCCACGTGCTGCACCTGCTCCCACAGCGGCGGCGGCAGCATCACGTAGTCCAGCTTCTGACCCTCGGAGTTGCCCGTGCCGTGGGTGCCCGGGGCGCCCCGGTAGGACGGGTGGCTCATCACGTCCCGCAGGCCCGTGCCCAGCAGGGCGCGGATCGCCTCACTGGACGGCTCGTCGTTGAGGTCGCCGGCGACCACGACGTACGGGGAACGCTCCAGGGCGGCCTGGTAGATCGACGCCACCCGCCGGGCCTGGGCGACACGCAGCTCCGGGTCGTCGCCGCTCTGGCTCTTGAGGTGGTTGCCCAGCAGCCACAGCGGCGTGCCGCCGATCTGGATCTCGTACTCGGGGCAGTCCCGGCTGAAGAGGTACGCGCCCGGGCGGTCGGGGTCCGGGTCGAACACGTGGGACCGCATGGACGTGACCGGGTGGCGGCTGAGGATCCCCACGTCGATGCCGCGCGGGTCGTTGCCGTCGATCACCATGTCGTACGGGTACGGCGTCTTCTTCAGGCCGGCGCCCAGCACCTGCTCGTTGAAGCGGCGCAGGGTCGTGCGGTCCTCCACCTCCACCGTGAGCAGGATGTCGGCGTCGATCTCGGCGATCACCCGGCCGGTGTTGTGCACGGCCTCCCAGCCGAGGTCGTCACGGACCAGCTCCACCCAGCCCGTCCACCCCGAGCGGCCCTTGGCCACGATCTCGAAGGTGACGTGCTCGCCGCTGCCCTTCGTCCTGAACAGCGTGCCCTGGCCGCGCGTCTCGTTGACGAAGAACGGCCTGTCCTTGCGCGAGTCGTGCACCCGGTGCTTCTTGAGGAGTTCGGCGACCCGGGTCTTGAGGGCGTCGTCGTAGGTCTTCTCCTCCAGAAGGGAGACCAGCTCGGTGTAGTCGTCGAGGATCTCGCGGCGCTGCTTGTCGCCCGGGAGGCGGAAGACCTTGGGGCGGCGGAAGAGGTTCTCCGTGTTGAAGGTGGCGATACGGATCGTCATGGCGCGCTCCCTCGGGCGGCGCAGGAGTTCCGCGCGACCGTCGGGCAGGCGCCGCCGGGGAGACCGCTCGCCGGCCCTTCCATTGTCGGAGCGGGAGTGAAGGGTGTCGAACGGTGGGGCCCTTGTGGTCTCCGGGGTGCGGGGGATTGGTCCTGTAGCGCCGGGGGCGATTGGTCCTGTTACCAGGGCGGGGACGGCGACAGGGTGACGGCATGAGCATCGCGTTCCTGCTGACCACCCTCGTCGTCGTCGCCACGCCGGGCACCGGCGTCGTCTACACCCTGGCCGCCGCGCTCTCCCGGGGGCGCCGCGCGAGTGTCGTCGCGGCCGTCGGCTGCACGCTCGGGATCGTGCCGCATCTGCTGGCCACGGTCACCGGCGTCGCCGCGCTGCTGCACGCGACCGCGACCGCGTTCCAGGTGCTGAAGTACGCGGGCGTCGCCTACCTGCTGTACATGGCGTGGGCGACGGTGCGGGACGAGGAGGCGCTCGTGGTGGAGGAGCGGGGAGCGGCCCCGGAGGTTTCGGCGCGGCGGGTGATCGTGCGCGGGGTGCTGATCAACATCCTCAACCCGAAGCTGACGATTTTCTTCTTCGCGTTCCTGCCGCAGTTCGTGAGCCCCGGGGAGCCGCACGCGGTGGTGCGGCTGGCGGGACTCGGCGGGGTCTTCATGCTGGCGACCTTCGTGGTCTTCGCCGCGTACGGGGTGCTGGCCGCGTCGGTGCGCCGGCATGTCGTGGGCCGGCCGCGGGTGACGGCCTGGCTGCGGCGGGGCTTCGCGGGGTCGTTCGTGGCGCTGGGGGCGAAGCTGGCGTTCACGGCGCGGTAGCCGCGGATCGGGAAAGGGGCTGACAAGTATCAACTGACGGATATTGAAATCTGTCATCCGTCATGACATGGTGGAGGGCATGACGATGCGCACCCGCCCCCTCGGAACCACCGGCCCCCAGGTCTCCGCCCTCGGTCTCGGCTGCATGGGTATGTCCGCGCTGTACGGCGAGGCGGACCGGGCCGAATCCCTCGCGACCCTCCACGCGGCGCTCG
This sequence comes from Streptomyces sp. NPDC057424, assembly GCF_042803315.1. NCBI lineage: Bacteria > Bacillati > Actinomycetota > Actinomycetes > Kitasatosporales > Streptomycetaceae > Streptomyces > Streptomyces sp. NPDC057424. Next base: position 22,567 of record NZ_JBHVCP010000043.1, on the reverse strand, counting down.
AAGCGGGCGTCACCCTGCTCGACACCGGCGACTTCTACGGCATGGGTCACAACGAGATGCTGATCGGCGAGGCCCTGCGCGCCGCTCCCGCCGCCCGGCGCGAACAGGCCCTGGTCAGCGTGAAGTTCGGCGCCCTGCGCGGCCCGGACGGCAGCTGGCTGGGCTACGACGGCCGGCCCGCCGCCGTGAAGAACTTCGCCGCCCACTCCCTCCAGCGCCTCGGCGTCGACCACATCGACGTCTACCGCATCGCCCGCCTCGACCCGGACGTGCCCATCGAGGAGACGGTCGGCGCGATAGCGGAACTCGTCGAGAAGGGCTACGTACGGCACATCGGCCTCAGCGAGGTCGGCGCCCGGACGATCCGCCGGGCGGCGGCCACGGCACCCATATCCGACCTCCAGATCGAGTACTCCCTCATCTCCCGCGGCATCGAGGACGAGATCCTGCCCACCACCCGCGAGCTGGGCATCGGCATCACGGCGTACGGGGTGCTCTCCCGGGGCCTGATCTCCGGCCACTTCACCGCGGACCGGCAGCTCGGCGCGGGCGACTTCCGGGTGATGTCGCCGCGCTTCCAGGGCGACAACCTCCGGCACAACCTGAACCTCGTCGAGGCGCTGCGGAAGATCGCCGAGCAGAAGGGTGTCAGCGTCGCGCAGATCGCCATCGCCTGGGTGCTCTCCCGCGGCGAGGACATCGTGCCCTTGATCGGCGCCCGCCGCCGCGACCGGCTCACGGAGGCGCTGGGCGCGCTGGACGTGACGCTGGAGCCGGCCGACCTGGCCGCGATCGAGGAGGCCGTACCGGCCGGTGCCGCCGCCGGCGACCGCTACCCGGCGGCCCAGATGGCGCACCTCGAGAGCTGAACCGGCCTTTGGGTACGGTCAGGGGCATGGCACCGACCAGCGAGACTCTGACAGCCGAGCGCATCCTCGAGGCCACCGAGGAGGTGCTGCGCCGCCACGGCCCGGCCAAGGCCACCGTGGTGGACGTGGCGCGTGCGCTCGGCGTCAGCCACGGCAGCGTCTACCGCCACTTCCGGACGAAGGCGGCGCTGCGCGAGGCGGTCACCAAGCGCTGGCTGGACCGCACGTCCCGGCAGCTGTCCGGGATCGTAACCGCGGACGACCGCGTCCCGGAGGCCCGGCTGCGGGACTGGCTCGCCGCGCTGTTCGCCGCGAAGCGCCGCAAGGCGGGCGATGACCCGGAGCTGTTCGCCACCTACATGGTCCTCACCGACGAGAACGGCACAGCGGTCGGCGAGCACATCACCGACCTGGAGACCCAGCTGACCCGCATCATCCAGGCCGGCGTCGAGACCGGCGACTTCGCCGCCACGGACCCGGAGGCATCGGCCCGCGCGGTCTTCCAGGCCACAGGCCGCTTCCACGATCCCTGTTACGCCAGGGAGTGGGAAGAGCCGGGGGCCGAGGGGGACTTCACGGCGGTCGTCGACCTGCTGGTGCAGGGGCTGCGGCGGGCGTCCTAGGGTGCGACGGATGCGCAGATGCATCACGTCGGCCCTGGTCTAGAGTGCGGTCACCGCCACCTACCTGGACGACTTCATGCCTCTCACTCCCTCGGACTTCACTGCCCTGTTTGCCGATCAGTACCGCTGCAACCTCCTGGGGGGCCGACCGGCCACCGTCTCCTTGAGTCGGTCCGTGGACCTGGCACTGCCCACGGGGCAGGTCGTCGTCTGTGACCCCTTCACGGGCCTCGGTCCGTTCGCGCCCCGTCCCTTCACCACCGCAGTCCATCCGGGCAGGTATCCGGTTACTGTGGCGGTGGCGTCTTTCGACAACGGCGGCGAGCCGACTCGAGTGGCGGCTGCCGCCCGGCTGTCCGTCACGGATGCCCCCGTAGCCGGATGGGAACTCGCACTCGTCGATGACCAGGATGTCGCGGACCTCGGTGAGCGCGAACTCTTCGGCTACGAGACGGACCACGGGGACGTGTGTTTCGTGGATGCCTCTGCTGTCTCCGCACTTGCTGATCACGAAGACTGGCTCATCGAGGCGCTGGCCGCCTATGCGGCGGCGGATTTCCGTCTGCCTCCCGTGAGGGCGGTCGGATCGGCCGGAGAGGAGATCGCGGCGTTCACCACGGGCCGTGGCTACGGCTTCTACCCGACGTGGGTCGGCCGTACCGAAAGCGGTGACGTAGCCTCCTTCGTCACCGACTTCCTCGTGCTTGAGGAGCCCAGCACCACCAGCGGTGGGCCATCATGACCCCCCGCGTCAACAACGCTCGTGATCAATACACCTAGGGCGCGCACCCCGTGGTGCCCCGGGGCGTCAGGGGTCCGGGCCGCCCGGTCCCTTTGGCCGCCGTCGGATCCACGGTGGCCTGGTGGGCCTCCGCCAGGTGTTCCTCCGCCTTCAGCCAGGGCAGGAACTGGGCGCTTCTGCGCCAGCCGCAGGTGTCGCATCGGATCGTGCGCTGCACGCCCGTCCGGTGCACCCGCACCACGTGCTCCCGGCCGTGCTGGTCCCACCGGCTTACCTTGCTCGTGTCCATCTGCGTCATGGCGCCTCCCGCGTCGAGAAATCCGGCGTTCCGGTCTGCTCGCAGCAAGGAGTGTTGCAGCAAGACCAACATCAACAGGGTTTCCCCGGAAGCGAGTTATCAGGCCGTGAAACACCTCTGCCGACGGCGCGGGGCGGCCGGAGGCTCAACAGGCCGGTCGGTACGAGGCCGCCGAGCTGCACCGGCAGGGTCGTGACCAGGGCGTCCCCATGCCCACCCCGGGGCCCGGGGACAGGCACCCTGTGCCCAGGGTCGCCACATCGAGGGGCAGCGCCGACCGCTGGGTGGTGATCATCAGCCGGTGCCGGCACGGGTACCGGCACCGGCACGGGCGGGCGGCACTTCGGAGCGGACCACCCGGTGACTGACGGGGAGTTGCAGCACCTGCCCCGAACCGCGACCGTCGAGCCCGGGAGCACTTCGACGAAGCCGACGTGCGGCCAGAACCGCCAGGCCGGAAAGCGCCGTCGGAGCCAGACTCACCCCCTGGAGGACGGCGTCGGCCGTCACCACGCGGGTGCCGTACCGGGCGGCTGGGCGCGGGCCCAGCAGCGAGAGCAACCGTTCCCGGGCCCGAGCCGGGCGAGCAGGTCGTCGACGGTGGTCTGCGTCAGCTCCATGGCGGACAGTGAAGCGCACGGCACCGGCAATCAACGGTCCGCTGCCACCGCCACATCCCGCACCTCTGCCGACTCCAGCCTCTCCGCGACCCGCTCGGCAGTCCCGCGAGCCCACCGCCCGCTCGTCACCGCCCCCAGCGCCAGCACCGCGAACCCGCACACGGTGAGGATCCACCACCCGGGCCGCGCCGCGGACACGAACATCTCCCGGTACGAGGACGAGCCGACACCCGACGCGAGCACCGCCCCCACCACGGCCACCCCGAGCGTCTGCCCGAGTTGCCGGCTCGTGGAGGCGACCGCCGCCGCCACGCCCGCCTGGGCGCGCGGCATGCCGGACACGGCCGTGTTGGTGATGGGCGCGTTGACGAATCCGAAGCCGATGCCGAACAGGACGTAGCCCGCGAAGAGCGTGACGTTCGAGGTCTCGGCCTCGAACGCGGCGAAGAGGGTGCCGCTCGCCGTCATCGCGAAGCCCGCGACGAGCAGGGGCAGGCGCGGGCCGTGCGAGCCCACCAGCCGGCCCGCCAGGGGCGCGCACAGGAACGTCGGGACCGCCATCGGCAGCATCCACAGGCCCGCCTCCAGGGCGGTCAGTCCGCGTACGTTCTGCAGGTACAGCGTCGACAGGAACAGGAAGCCGCCGAGCGCCGCGAACGCGCTGATCGCGATGACCGTCGCCCCGCTGAACGGCGCCGAGCGGAAGAAGCGCAGGTCGATGAGTGGTTCCTTGCGGCGCGGCTCGTAGGCGAGCAGTCCCGCCAGGGCGGCGAGGGCGACGACGGCCGACGGCGCTGTGGAACGCAACGGGGTGCTCGGTGCCTCGATGATCGCGTACGTGAGCGAGCCGAACAGCGCGATCACCAGCACCTGCCCGACGGGGTCGGGGCGGCGAGCCCGAGGTGCGCGGGACTCGGGCACGAAGCGCAGGGTGAGCAGGAGGGCCGCCAGGCCCACCGGCAGGTTGATCCAGAAGATGGAGCGCCAGCCGACGGAGTCGACCAGCAGGCCGCCGACGAGAGGGCCGGCGGCCATCGATATGCCGACGACCGCACCCCAGGCGCCGATCGCCCGGGCCCGCTCGCGCGGGTCCGTGAAGGTGTTGGTGATGATCGACATGGCGACCGGGTTCAGCATGGAGCCGCCCACCGCCTGCACCATCCGGAACGCGACCAGCGCTTCGAGGTTCGGCGCCAGGGAGCACAGCACCGAGCCGAGGGTGAAGACGACCAGCCCCGCCATGAAGACCCGCTTGCGGCCGATCCGGTCGGCCGTGGAGCCCGCGAGCATCAGCAGCGAGGCCAGGACCAGTGTGTACGCGTCGATCGTCCACTGCAGGCCCGACGTACTGGCGTGCAGGTCCCGCTGCATGGACGGCAGGGCCACGTTCAGGACCGTGTTGTCGAGGCTCACGATCAGCAGGCTCATGCAGCAGATCGCGAGCACCAGCATGCGGCGGCGGGGACTGGGCTCGGGCATGGGCGTCATCGTACGCCGATTTCGATAGTGTGGCTAACTAATGAATTTTGCCATCTCATTGCACGGCACAATGGAGGAATGTCCACGCCCCTCCAGATCGGCCCGCACACCGTCCAGCCGCCCGTCGTCCTGGCCCCCATGGCCGGGATCACCAACGCGCCCTTCCGCACCCTGTGCAGGGAGTTCAGCGGCGGCAAGGGCCTGTTCGTCAGCGAGATGATCACCACGAGGGCGCTGGTCGAGCGCAACGAGAAGACCATGCAGCTCATCCACTTCGACGCGAGTGAGCGCCCCCGCTCCATCCAGCTGTACGGCGTGGACCCCGCGACCGTAGGCAAGGCCGTCCGCATGATCGCGGAGGAGGACCTCGCCGACCACATCGACCTGAACTTCGGCTGCCCGGTGCCGAAGGTCACCCGCAAGGGCGGCGGCTCCGCGCTGCCGTACAAGCGGCACCTGCTGCGGGCCATCCTGCGCGAGGCCGTCAGCGGAGCCGGCGAGCTGCCCGTGACGATGAAGATGCGCAAGGGCATCGACGACGACCACATCACCCACCTCGACGCCGGCCGGATCGCCGTCGAGGAGGGCGTCACCGCCATCGCCCTGCACGGCCGCACCGCCGCCCAGCACTACGGCGGCACCGCGGACTGGGAGGCCATCGCCCGGCTGAAGGAGCACGTGCCGGAGATCCCGGTGCTCGGCAACGGCGACATCTGGTCGGCCGAGGACGCCCTGCGGATGGTCCGCGAGACCGGCTGCGACGGAGTGGTCGTGGGCCGCGGCTGCCTCGGGCGGCCGTGGCTGTTCGCCGACCTGGTCGCCGCCTTCGAGGGCCGCACGCGGGACATCGCCCGCCCCGCCCTGCGCGAGGTCGCCGACGTCATGGTCCGGCACGCCACCCTGCTCGGCGAGTGGATCGGGGACGAGGCGCGCGGGGTCATCGACTTCCGCAAGCACGTCGCCTGGTACCTGAAGGGCTTCGCGGTCGGCTCCGAGATGCGCAAGCGCCTCGCGATCACCTCGTCGCTCCAGGAGCTGCGGTCAGGCCTGGACGAGCTCGACCTCGACCAGCCCTGGCCCGCCGGCGCCGACGGCCCCCGGGGCCGTACGTCCGGCAACAACCGGGTGGTGCTGCCGGACGGCTGGCTGAAGGACCCCTACGACTGCGCCGGGGTCGGCGAGGACGCCGAGCTCGACACCTCCGGCGGCTGATCAGCCCGTGGAGGGGTGCGGGGTGGAGCCGTACGCCTTCAGGAAGCGGTCGCGGAAGGAGTCCATCTTCCACACGGGCGCGTCGCGGTCCGGCTTGAGGCCCTGGGTCCAGTTCCAGTCGGCGACCTTGTCCAGGATCTTCGGGTCCTTCGCGACGATCGACACCGGCACGTCCCGGGAGGCACGGTTCCCGCTGACCCGGGCGATGGGCTGGTGGTCGCCGAGGAAGACCAGGACGGTGTCGTCGGTGCCGTAGCGCTCAAGCCACTGGGTGAGGCTGGTGACCGAGTACTGGATGGACTTGCCGTACTCCTCGCGGGACTTGGTGGTGTCCGTGATGACGTCCGACGCCTTGTTGCCGGCCTTCTGGATGGCGTCGAAGACCGAGCCGTCGCCGAGTTCGTCCCAGCCGACCATCTTCGGGAGGGGAGCCCAGGGCTGGTGGCTGGAGGTCAGGATGACGAACGACATCAGCGGCTTGTCCCGCTTCCTTCCGTGCACCTGCCGCTGGAACGCCTCCAGCGCGTACTGGTCGGGCATGGTGGACCAGCTGAACTTCGGCCCCTGGTAGCCCAGGTCGAAGGCGTCGTAGAGCGTGTCGAGGCCGTACCACTTCTCCTCCGGCCAGCCCTTCTGCACGCCCGGCATGACACCGACCGTGTCCCAGGCGCCGGTCTTCTGGAAGGCCTTGGTGAGGGTGAGGTGGTCGCCTGCGCTGACCGTGCGGTAGCGGCGCTGGTTGTCGATCCACAGGCCGGACATGGTCGTGGAGTGGCCGAGCCAGCTGCTGCCGCCGTACGTCGCCGACGTCAGCCAGCCGCTGCGGGCGTGGAAGCCGGCCTTCGCCAGGGCCTCGGTACCGGTGTCGAGGGTCCGGCCGACGCCGGGTGCCATGATCGGGTCCTCGACGGCGCTGCGGCCGTAGCTCTCGATGAACGTGAAGATCACGTCCTTGCCGCGCAGGTCCGGCAGCAGTTCGCCGGGCGGGGTGTTGCCGAAGGTGTCGGCCTTCGACTGCTTCACGAAGGCCGCCTCGTCCCGCAGCGATTCCACCGTCCGCTGCGTGTGCACCCGGAGGGCCCCGGCTCCGCGCTCGGAGGCGATCGGGCCGCCGAACAGCGTCAGGCCCAGCGCGGAGCAGGTGACCCAGACGGTGCCGGCGATCAGGACGCCCTTGGTCGCCCGCACCCGGTGGCGGGCCAGCACATGCGCGAGCCGGATCGTCGCCGCGACCATGACGGCCGCCACGAGCAGCACGAGCAGCACCGCGCCGACGGCGGCGGCGGTCGCGACGCCCCCGCCGAGCGTGTCCTCGACGTACGCCTGGGCGTCGGGCAGCAGGTCCCAGTCGAGCGCGGCGTTGAAGCCCCGGCCCAGGTACTCGTTGAACCCCATGTCGAGGAGGTTCACCGTGGTCAGGGCGGTCAGGCCGAGCCCGTACAGCACCGCCGCCACCAGCCGGGGCCGACGCGGCAGTGCCAGCACGACGACGGCCCCGATGACCGCCTCGGCCGGGATCCTGGCGAAGCCGGCCGCTGTCAGGGCCGGGAGGGTGTTGGGGAGGAGCAGGGCGCCGAGGACCAGGGCGGCGGCGAGGGCGGTCGTGGCCAGGTGGAGGGTGCGGGCGGCCCGGGGGTGGCGGGTGCGCCAGGTGCGCAGGAGGGTGAGGCGGTGCCCCAGGGCGGCTCGTGAGGTGGCCGGGGTTGGAGTGTCCGCCGCTGTCGCCTCTCCCTCGCCCTCCTCCCTCTCCCCGACCTCTGTCCCGGCCTCGGCCTCGGGTACGCCGTCGCCCGGCTGTGGCGACGCGCTGAAGCGTGTGAAGACAGGCACCCGGAGGTCCTTCCCGTTCGAAGCCCGGTGAGGTGGCGGACCCGCGTGGGGGTGCGGGTCCGCCACCGTTCCGTACGGGACGTCCCTCAGGTGCGTTCAGCCCGCCGGGCCGGCGCTCGGCAAACACCCGGCAAACGCTGGGGCCCGTCGCTCGGGTCAGGTCGCAGACGAGATGCCGCCGCTTCCCTGCGGCCTGACCCGGACGACAGGCCCTGGGCCAACCGGCCCTCAGACCACGCCGACCGCTGTGAGCAGAGCCAACGGGGCGGACGCGGAACGGGATTCACGCACGCACGCGTGCGGGTACGGCACCGGCTCCGGGTGGGTGTCGCGGCCGTAGCCCGCGAGGACCTCCGGGAGCCGGTGGCCGGTCGCGCCCGCCGCGTCGACCAGGCCGTGGGCGACCGCGCGGGCCTCGTCGTGCAGCCCGTAGCGGGCCAGGCCCAGTGCGATCAGTGCGTTGTCGTGCGGCCAGACCGAGCCGCGGTGGTAGGAGAGCGGGTGGTACGCCGGCTGCCCGGCGGCCAGGGTGCGGACGCCCCAGCCGGAGAAGAAGTCAGGTTCGAGGAGCCGCCGGCCGACGAGTTCGCCGTACTCCTTGTCCAGCAGCCCCGACCACAGCAGGTGCCCGGCGTCGGAGGCCAGCGCGTCGACCTGCTCGCCCCGGCCGTCGAGAGCGAGCGCCGGGAAGGAGTGCTCCGGCATCCAGAAGTCCCGCTGGAAACGGTCCCGCAGGTCACCGGCCGCCTGTTCCAGCAGGTGCGCGTACGTGGTGTCCTGCCACACCGTGCGGGCGAGGCCCGCCGTGCGGCGCAGGGCGTCGTAGGCGTAGCCCTGGGCGCCCGCGGCCGTGACGGGACCGTGGGGGCGGGTGCCTTCGGCGGAGCAGATGGCGCCGGGGGAGTCCTTCCAGTTCTGGTTGGCGAGGCCGCCCTGGTCGGCGCGGTAGACGAGGTAGCCGCGCGAGGTGAGGCCGCCGTGGTCGAGCATCCAGGTGATGGCGGCCCGGGCGTGCGGTTCGAGGCGGCGGGCCAGTCCGGTGTCGCCGGTGTGCTCGGTGTACGCGCCGAGCAGGACGAGGAACAGCGGGGTGGCGTCGACCGAGCCGTAGTAGCGGCCGTAGGGGACCTGGCCGAAGTGAGCCAGTTCGCCGTGCCGCACCTCGTGCACGATCTTGCCGGGCTGGGCGATCTCGTCGGCGCGGGTCCCGGTGGCCTGGGTCGCGGCGAGCGCGGGCAGGGTGGCGGCGGCCAGCCGCGGCCGGTAGGGCAGGGCGAACAGCGAGGTCAGCAGGGCGTCGCGGCCCAGAAGCGTCAGGAACCAGGGGGCGCCGGCGGCCGGGACGCGCAGCTCCTCGCCGTCCGGGCCGGTCGCCGGGACCTGGAGGGCGGCGAGGTCGGTGAGCCCCCGGGTGCAGGCCGCGGCCAGCTCGGGCCAGCCGGCCGGGAAGGCCACGCCCTGGACGAACTCGCCTTTGCGGGCGCGCAGTTGTTCCTGTGCGGCGGTGGGGGAGCGGGGCACGCGCAGGGCGCGCCGGTCGCCGTGCGGGCGGGCCATGACCCGCAGGGTCAGCTCGGTGGTGCCGTGCGGTTCGAGGTCCAGGGTCCAGGCCAGGCGGCGGGCGCCGGTGCCGGTCTCCTCCACTGCGTCCGGCCGGGGGTCGGCCGTCACGGTCGTGACGGAACGCCATTCGCCGCGCCGGTAGCTGAACTCCACGCCGTGGCTCAGCACATGACGGGAGCGGACGGCGCCGGCCTTGGTGTAGGTGCGGTGGTCGGAGCGCAGCTCGAACTGGTCGGTGAAGTCGGCGTCGGCGGTGACCGCGAGGTGGACCGTCGTCGGCACCGGGCGGTTGCTGGTGACGCGCAGCGTCTCCACGAACGAGGAGTCTCCGACGGCCTGTTCGCGGAAGAGCGTGTACGCGGGCGGTTCGTCGCGGCCGCCGCGCGGCACGAGCACACAGCGCGCGGTGTCCCCGTCGGCCACCGGTGTCAGCGTGTCGGGCACCGCTCCGTCGACGGTGAGCTGCCACCGGCTCAGATGCCGGGCGTCCCGTACGAACATGCCGTCCGGGGCGCTGCCGCCCCGGTAGCCGCTGATGTCGCCTCGGTCGCCGACGGCGGCGAACGTCCGTCCGTGCACGAGCAGATGATGCCGGTCCGTCATCGGCTCTCTCCTTCGTGGATACCCCGGCCTTCAGGCCGGGGAGGAAACGAAGCTCCTGCGGAGCAGGGCAGGGGAAGCCGGTTCGCCACCAGGACGGACCGGCATGTACCGTCCACCGGTCGATGCCCTTCGCTCACACGGGAGCTGATGGAATGTGAGGCAAGGCTCGGCAGGTCAAGCGGGCTTTCAAGTACCGCTTTCACCCCACGGACGAACAGGCAGTTGAGCTGTCGCGTGGAGGAAGTCAACCTCGCTCCCCTCCCTTGAGCGTGATCGCGTCCATGACGCCGTTCCTGTCGCCTGCGGGCCTGTCGTGCAGCAGGTCGAGCGTGAGCGCGGCGGTCCAGCCGAAGCCGGTGACGCCGCAGGCCTGTGCCGTGTACGGGTCGACGTACTCCGCGAAGCCTGAGGCGCCGGCGGTGTGCAGCATGCCCTTGCGCAGGGCGTCGGCCCGGCCGCGCTCGCCGTGCAGCCGCAGCCCGCGCTCCAGCAGCCAGTTGGTGTTGAACCAGGCCGGGCCGCGCCAGTAGCGGTGCGGGTCGAAGGCCTCGCCGAGCAGGTCGTAGCTCGGGACCAGGCGGGTCGTGCCGCCGAGGCCGAAGTGCGGGCCGCACATCGTGCGGACCAAGGTGGCCGCGAGGTCGGAAGGCAGGGCCGGCAGCAGCAGGGGGACGAGGCCGGAGACACCGCGCTCGGGGATCAGCTCCCCGGCGCGCACGTCCCGGCACAGGAACATCCCCGCCGCCGGGGCCCACAGCCGCTCCACCAGGGCCGCCGTCAGGCGCTCGGCGCGGACCAGCGGTGCGGAGCCGGCCGCGCCCAGCTCGTGGGCGATTCGGGCCAGGGCGTACTCGGAGGCGACGAGCAGGGCGTTGAACGCCGGGTCCTCCACGGCGAATCCGCCCGCCCCTGTCCCGCCGCCACTCTCGACCGTGGCCCTGGGGGCCGTCCCTTCGTCGGAGCTGTCGGCGTATCCGCGGTCCCGGTAGTCGGCCGCCAGCCGCACGTACCGGCCGTAGTCCAGGTCCGTCGGCCGGTCCTCGGGGGCGCCGTGGTCGAGGTCGGCGCGGCGGAAGGAGCGTGCCGGGGCCGGGGTGACCCGGGACAACGGGCGGTCCCAGCAGGGGCTGTTGTCCATACCCTGTTCCCAGGGGTGCACGACGGACACCAGTCCGCCCCCGCCGAGGTCGCGGCGGTGCAGGAGGTAGCCGTGCCAGGCGGCCAGCCGGGGGTACGCCCGGGCGAGGAAGCCGCGCGCCCTGGACAGACCCGGGTCGGCGAGATGCACCAGCCACGCGGCCAGCGCGTGGACCGGTGGCTGCACGATCCCGGAGGTCTGTACGGTGCGCGGGGCGCCCGCGGCGCGCCCCGCGGTCGAGGAGCGCCAGAAGTCGGGGCTCGGGAAGTACGCGTCGAGCGGGACGGAGGGGTTGAAGACGATGTGCGGGATCCGCCCGTCCGCCCACTGGGCGGCCAGCAGCGTCTCCAGTTCCGTCTGGGCCCGTAACGGCGACACGTGCCTCAGGCCGATCGCGATGAACGCCGAGTCCCACGACCACTGGTGCGGATACAGACCGCGCGAGGGCACGGTGGACGTGCCCGTCCAGCCGGCCTCCAGCACGGCGGCTGCCCTGACGTGCAGGGGTGGCGCGGCACTGGACGGATCGTATGCAACGGTTCGTCCCGTGGGACGAAGGGGGCGTTGTGCGGTGCGGTCCACTCGGGGCTCTCCGAAAAGACGTCCGGTCGGCCGGTTCGGCCGCGGCTACCGTGGGGTTACGTCTATTTAACACGCAAAACCCACTATGTAAGGCAAGGTTGGGAAACACAAGGGGGTGTGCATGACCGGACAGCCCGGGAGAACCGGACGAGGCACGGGCCAGGCGAGCGCCGGCGATCTGCTCGAACTGGTGCGCAGCCGCCGCGCCGTGACCCGGGGCGCGCTGCAGCAGGTGACCGGACTGTCCCGGGCGACCGTCGGGCAGCGGCTGGACCGGCTCTTCCGCGCGGGCTGGCTGCGCGAGGGCGCCGGAGGGCCGGTGGACTCCCCGCTGGGCGGGCGGCCCTCCATCACCCTGGAGTTCGACGACGAGCACGCGGTGGTCCTGGCCGCCGACCTCGACACCCGGCACGCGCGGGCGGCCGTGCTGTCGCTGAGCGGCGAGATCCTCGCCGAGCACTCCGGCATCCTCGTCGTCGAGGACGGACCGGATGCCGTGCTCGGCGAACTCGGCCGCTGGTTCGCCGAGTTGCTGGAGAAGGCCGGGCCCGGGGCCGAGGCGGTCTGCGGGGTCGGACTCGCGGTGCCCGGCCCGGTCGACACCGAGACCGGCCGCGTCGTCCAGCCGCCGATCATGCCCGGCTGGGACGGCTTCGACATAAGGGGCCGGCTGGCCCGGGCGCTCAGCGAGCACGCGGGTGCCGCCGGGGTGCCCGTGCTGGTGGACAACGACGCCAACCTCATGGCCTACGGCGAACAGCGCACCGGCTACCCCGGCTGCTCCGCCTTCGTGCTGGTCAAGGTCTCCACCGGCATCGGCGCCGGGGTCGTGGTGGACGGCTCGGTGTTCCGGGGCGTCGACGGCGGCGCCGGCGACATCGGGCACATCCGCGTGCCCGAGGGCGCCGGGGCGCTGTGCCGGTGCGGTGCGTACGGCTGTCTGGCCGCCGTCGCGAGCGGTGGCGCTGTGGCGCGGCGGCTGGCGGAGACCGGCGTGCCGGCGGCCTCCGGCTCGGACGTCCGGGATCTGCTGGCGTCCGGGCACCCCGAGGCGGTCGGACTCGCCCGGGAGGCGGGGCGCCGGGTCGGGGACGTCCTCGCGACCGTCGTGACCCTGCTCAACCCCGGCGTGCTGATGATCGCCGGGGATCTGGCCGGAACTCCCTTCCTGACGGGCGTGCGCGAACTGCTGTACCAGCGGGCGCTGCCCCGCTCCACCGCCCACCTGGAGGTGGTGACCGCACGGCTGGGTGAGCGGGCCGCGCTGGTGGGAGCCGGTGCGATGGTCGTGGAGCACCTCTACGCGCCCGAGCGGGTCGAGGAGCGGCTGCGCGCGCTCGGGGTGTGACGGCCGGGTTTCGGTCCTGGGACGCGTCCGCATGGTGAAATCCCGGCGGCTGTGGCAGCGTGATTCTCGCCACCCCTGATAAGGGTTGCGCTCAGATGAGCGGATCGTGAGCGACTGCACTTCTCCAAAGGGTGGCACTGAGTGCCACCCTTTGATCGTTCATCGAGCGAAATCAAATGTGCGGAAACCCCGCTCACATGAGCGCTCGGAGAGGCTTGAGAGGGTTCTTGCGTTCAAGAAGTGAAAACATGTGCCCGTGATCGCTTGCCGAGCCTTGACTTTCGATCCGCTGGCGGACGAGTGGTTACAGGCGTATGACGCGCGAGTAGACGTACCCAGAAGCCTTTGATCTGGGTATGTTCCTCGCCGTCAGGGCAGCCACCGCGTCCTCGAGGAGTCGAGACCCGTGTCGGAAAACAAAGATCTCCCGGTAGCCGAGTCGGCCGCGAGCGTTGAGGGCGTGAAGTTCGTCTACGACTTCACCGAGGGCAACAAGGACCTCAAGGACCTCCTCGGCGGCAAGGGCGCGAACCTCGCCGAGATGACGAACCTCGGCCTTCCGGTGCCGCCCGGCTTCACGATCACCACCGAGGCCTGCAAGACCTACCTGGACAGCGGCGAGGAGCCGGCGGCACTGCGTGACGAGGTGAGTGCGCACCTCGACGCGCTGGAGGCCCGCATGGGCAAGAAGCTCGGCCAGGCCGACGACCCGCTGCTGGTGTCGGTGCGCTCGGGCGCCAAGTTCTCCATGCCCGGCATGATGGACACCGTCCTCAACATCGGCCTCTCCGACAAGTCGGTGCAGGGCCTGGCCAAGCAGGCCGGCGACGACCGGTTCGCGTGGGACTCCTACCGCCGCCTCATCCAGATGTTCGGCAAGACCGTCCTGGGCGTCGACGGCGAGTTGTTCGAGGACGCGCTGGAGGCGGCCAAGGCGGCCAAGAAGGTCACGGTCGACACCGAGCTGGAGGCCGCCGACCTCAAGAAGCTCGTCACCAAGTTCAAGAAGATCGTCAAGACCGAGGCCGGCCGGGACTTCCCGCAGGACCCGCGCGAGCAGATGGACCTCGCCATCCACGCCGTCTTCGACTCCTGGAACACCGACCGGGCCAAGCTCTACCGCCGTCAGGAGCGCATCCCGCACGACCTGGGCACGGCCGTCAACGTCTGCTCCATGGTCTTCGGCAACCTCGGCCCCGACTCCGGTACCGGCGTCGCCTTCACCCGCGACCCCGCCAGCGGCCACCAGGGCGTCTACGGCGACTACCTGCAGAACGCGCAGGGCGAGGACGTCGTCGCGGGCATCCGCAACACCGTGCCGCTCGCCGAGCTGGAGCAGATCGACAAGAAGTCGTACGACCAGCTCATGCAGATCATGGAGACCCTGGAGAACCACTACAGGGATCTCTGCGACATCGAGTTCACCATCGAGCGCGGTGTGCTGTGGATGCTCCAGACCCGCGTCGGCAAGCGCACCGCGGGCGCGGCCTTCCGCATCGCCACCCAGCTCGTGGACCAGGGCCTGATCGACGAGGCCGAGGCCCTCACCCGCGTCAACGGCGCCCAGCTCGCCCAGCTGATGTTCCCGCGCTTCGACGAGGACTCGAAGGTCGAGACGGTCGGCCGGGGCATCGCGGCCTCCCCGGGCGCGGCCGTCGGCAAGGCTGTCTTCGACTCCTACACCGCCGTCAAGTGGTCGCGTTCGGGCGAGAAGGTCATCCTCATCCGCCGCGAGACCAACCCCGACGACCTGGACGGCATGATCGCCGCCGAGGGCATCCTCACCTCGCGCGGCGGCAAGACCTCCCACGCGGCCGTGGTCGCGCGCGGCATGGGCAAGACCTGTGTCTGCGGCGCCGAGGAGCTCGAGGTCGACACCAAGCGCCGCCGGATGACCGTCCCGGGCGGGCACGTCGTCGAGGAGGGCGACGTCGTCTCCATCGACGGCTCCTCCGGCAAGGTCTACCTAGGTGAGGTACCGGTCGTGCCCTCCCCGGTCGTAGAGTACTTCGAGGGCCGCATGCACCCCGGCGCCGACGACGCCGACGAGCTCGTCGAGGCCGTCCACCGGATGATGGCCTTCGCCGACCGCAAGCGCCGCCTGCGGGTGCGGGCCAACGCCGACAACGCCGAGGACGCGCTGCGCGCCCGCCGCTTCGGCGCCCAGGGCATCGGCCTGTGCCGCACCGAGCACATGTTCCTCGGAGACCGGCGCGAGCTGGTGGAGCGGCTGATCCTGGCCGACACGGACACCGAGCGCGAGGAGTCCCTCAAGCAGCTGCTTCCGCTCCAGAAGCAGGACTTCGTCCAGCTCTTCGAGTCGATGGACGGCCTCCCGGTCACCGTCCGCCTGCTGGACCCGCCGCTGCACGAGTTCCTCCCGGACATCACCGAGCTGTCCGTCCGCGTGGCCCTCGCCGAGTCCCGCCAGGAGCCGCACGAGAACGAACTGCGCCTCCTCCAGGCCGTGCACCGGCTGCACGAGCAGAACCCGATGCTGGGCCTGCGTGGGGTGCGCCTCGGCCTGGTCATCCCCGGCCTGTTCACCATGCAGGTCCGGGCGATCGCCGAGGCCGCGGCCGAGCGCAAGGCCGCCAAGGGCGACCCGCGTGCCGAGATCATGATCCCGCTCGTCGGCACGGTCCAGGAGCTGGAGATCGTGCGCGAGGAGGCCGACCAGGTCATCGCGGAGGTCGAGGCGGCGTCGGGCGCGCAGCTGAAGCTGTCCATCGGCACGATGATCGAGCTGCCGCGGGCCGCGCTCACCGCCGGTCAGATCGCCGAGGCCGCGCAGTTCTTCTCCTTCGGCACGAACGACCTGACCCAGACGGTGTGGGGCTTCTCCCGGGACGACGTGGAGGCGAGCTTCTTCACGGCGTACCTGGAGAAGGGCATCTTCGGGGTCTCCCCGTTCGAGACGATCGACAAGGACGGCGTCGGTTCCCTCGTGAAGCTGGCCGCCAAGGCCGGCCGCGAGACCCGGCCGGACCTCAAGCTCGGCGTCTGCGGCGAGCACGGCGGCGACCCGGAGTCGGTCCACTTCTTCCACGAGGTCGGACTCGACTACGTCTCCTGCTCCCCGTTCCGCATCCCGGTGGCCCGCCTGGAAGCGGGCCGGGCGGCGGTCCAGTCCCAGGGCAGCGACCACCGCTAGCCCGGGCCACGGAACCCGGAGCCGCCGACGGTCCCCGACCCTCACCGATCGCGGCGGCTCCGGAGCTCGGAAGAGGAGCGGGGGCGGCACCTTTGTGCGGAGGTGCCGCCCCCGCTCTTCCGGCGTGCCGCGGGCGCGTGGCGCGGTACACGGGCGCCTGACGGACCTTCACGGGCGCACGAGCGTCGGCCTACCCGTTCGGGTCGAGGAGGGCCGGGCCCGCTGCGGCAGGGCCGATGTGCGCGGAAGCACGTATGCGGACCGGGGTGCGGGAGGTGGACCTGCTGTCCGCGGCCCGAGGCGCGGTCACAGGGGCCTTCCCTCGCGCAGGCACACGACGGTGCCGGTGAGGGCGGCGGTGTGCAGGGCCGTGAGGGTGGGCAACCGGGTCGTCAGCGCGGTGGATCCGAGCTCCTCCAGGGCGAACAGACCGTCGTCGTCGTGCTCCGCGCTGCGCCGCACGGACAGGGCGGCCGGGAGCCGGCCGCCGTAGTAGTAGAAGTCGATCACCGGGCCCGTGTCCTTCACGTCGGCCCGGTGGTCGTACCCGATGAGCCGGGGCGGGCCGTCGAGCACGATGCCGGTCTCCTCGGACACCTCCCGGCACGCGGCACCGACGGGGTCCTCGCCGTGGTCGAGCATCCCGCCCGGCAGCCCCCAGAGCCCCGCACCGGGCTGGCCCCCGGCGTAGCGCAGCAGCAGGATCCGGTCCTCGGCGTCGAGCAGCAGGACGCAGGACGCGACGATGGTCTGCGGCAACGTCCTGACCCACTCGGCCCGAGGCAGCACGAGCGGTACGTCGGTGGCGGGCACGGTCGTGTCCAAGGTGATGTCCCTTCCGTCGGCGGAACAGCCCGGAACGAGCTGCCCCACCGGAGGAACGGCCGGACCCGCCGATGGTCACCGGCGGGTCCGGGTCGCGTGGAGTCGCACCGGGCGGTCAGGCCCGCAACGGACCCCGCAGTGCGCCGCCGGTGTCCTACGCCGGTCAGCGCCGGCCCTGCGGGCGGACGACGCGGCGTCGCGGACACCCGCTACGCCGGCAGCGCCGGTGCCTCCCGTCTGGGCCTTCTCGGGCGGTCGCCGCCCGGGCCGGAGCCACCCTCGCCCGGCGGCAGCGCGGACGGCAGCCGGATCACCACGTCCAGGCCGCCCGTCGCCGCCGCGTGCAGGGCCGCCTCGCCGCCGCTGGCATGGGCGAGGCGCTGCACCAGGGCGAGACCGAGTCCCGTACCGCCCTTGGGGGCGCCCGGGGCGCGCCAGAAGCGGTCGAAGGCGCGGGCCCGCTGCTCCTCCGTCATGCCCGGGCCCTCGTCGGTGACGTGCAGGTCGACCCGGCGTGGCCGGCTGTCGCGCAACGCCCGCCGGGCCGGAACGTGCAGCCGCAGCTCGATCGTGACGGTGCTGCCCGCCGGGGACGCCCGCAGGGCGTTGGACAGCAGGTTGTCCATGATCTGCTCGACGGCCCCCGGCACCGCGAGCACCGGGCCCACGCTCCCCGCGAAGAGCACGAGGAAGACGTCCTCCCGGGCGAACAGGGGCTGCCAGGTCCGGTGCCGCTCCGCACAGACCGCGCCCAGGTCGACGGGGGCGGGGATGGCCGCGTGCTCCTCCAGCCGGGCCATGGCCAGCAGGTGCTCGACCATCCGGGCCAGCCGGTCCGTCTCCGTGACGGCCGCGGTGAGGCTGCCCCGGGCCCGGGCGGCGATGTCGGGCTCCAGGTTCTCCAGGCGCAGCCGCAGCGCCGCCAGTGGTGTCTTGAGCTGGTGCGAGGCCTCGCCCGCGAACGCCCGCTGGGACGCCAGCAGATGGGCGAGCCGGGCGGCGGTGTGGTTGAACGCGGCGGCCAGACTGCGTACTTCCGGCGGGCCCTTCGTGATCGTCACCGGCGCGAACCGGCCGCCGTCGGCCAAGTCGTGTGTGGCCTGCTCCAGTTCACGGATGGGACGGCCCGCCCAGCGGGCGAAGGCGAAACCGACCACGGCGACCGCCGTCAGCACGGCCAGTCCGCCCAGCGCCAGCAGCAGCCACACGTGGTGGACCCGCTCGTGCACCGTCCGGGTCGGCACCGTCAGCCACACCGCACCCGTCGGCCGCGCCTCCTGGCCGACCGGCGCGGCCACCGACAGGTACTCGACCCCGCCGATCGTGGAGGTCCGGACGTCCACCGTCGATGTGCCCCGCAGCGCGGCCGCGATGCCCGGCCGGGCGGCCAGGCCGCCGGACACCTCGGCATCCACCGGGTGCGAGGTGGCGAGCGGCGCGCCCGAGGCGCCGACGATCACCACTCTCCCGCCGATGCGCCGCGCACAGTGGGCCACCCGCGCGGGCAGGTCCTGCTCGGCCCGCCCCGCCGCGAGGGACAGCGCGGCGTACGCGGAGACCGACTCGGCCTCGTCCTTCGCCGCGTTGACGACCCGCTCCCGCTCACCGCGCGAGTACACGAAGCCCAGCGGTACCTCCAGGCAGAGCAGTACCAGCGCCGCGAGGCTGAGGTAGCTGAGCAGCAGCCGACGGGTCACGGAGAGGACACCTGCGCGGTCGGCCCCGGGTGCACCGCCAGCCGGAAACCGACGCCCCGCAGCGTCCTGATCCACGCCGGGTGCCCCAGCTTGCGGCGCAGCGCGGCCACATGGACGTCCAGGGTCTTGGTCGGGCCGTCGTAGTGCGGGTCCCAGACGCGGTCGAGGATCTGCTGCCGCGAGTAGACCGCGCCCGGGTCCTCGCTGAGCAGCGCCAGCAGGTCGAACTCCTTGGGCGTGAGCAGGACGGGGGCGTCGCCGACCCAGACCTGGCGGGTACGGCGGTCCACGACGAGCGGGCCCGGGTCGTGCGGAGGGTCGGGGGCGGAGTCGTAGGAGGTGGCCGCGGGGGGTTCGTAGGAGAGGGCCGGGGCCGGTTCCCGGGCGGGGGCCGCAGCCGGTTCGCAGGCGGGGGCCGCAGCCGGTTCGTACGGCGGCGGCTCCGGGCTGCTGCGGGCGCCCGGGGTCTCGGGAAAGGCCTGGTGGGTGCGTTGGGTGCGGCGGGTCACCGCGCGGACCCGGGCGACCAGTTCCCGCACGCTGAAAGGTTTCGCCAGATAGTCGTCGGCGCCCAGCTCCAGACCCAGCACGCGGTCGGCCTCCTCGCCGCGCGCACTGAGGATGACGATGGGCACGTCCGAGACCTGCCGGATTCCGCGGCAGACGTCGATGCCGTCCATGTCCGGCAGCCCCAGGTCGAGCAGGACGACATCGTTGTACGGGCCTCTCAGGCCGTCCGTCCCGGTGGCGACGTGGTCGACCGTCAGCCCGAAGTGGCCGAGCCCTTCGGTGAGCGGCTCGGCGATCGTCTCGTCGTCTTCGATGAGCAGCACTCGTAGGCCCATACGTCCTGTCTCTCCGTGAAGCCGGCATGAATCCGGGCAGTGTGAATTCGCATTCCCTGCCACGGAGTTCACACGCTACAAGAAGACGCTGCATCTGGGAATCAGTCAAAGAATGTGCAATTGCTGTCCGGGCTCTGGGGTTTGCTTAACCTTCCTCTGTAGGTAGGCGGTCTACGGTGGAGTGAACAGGAGGAACTCCCAGCTCAGGAGAGTGCGTTGAAGGCTTTACTGGACCGAGCCCGTACGTTCAGGACGCGCGTCGATTTCGACAGCGGCGAATACCGGAAACTGGCTGAAGGGCAATACCCGGAGGCGCTGTTCATTACCTGCTCGGACTCGCGGGTCATACCCACGATGATCACGGGCGCGCGGCCCGGAGAGATATTCGAGCTGCGGAACGCGGGCAATATCGTGCCGCCCTACGGACGGCCCGGGGCCTGTGGCGAGGCGGCCACCATCGAGTACGCACTGGAGGTGCTCGGGGTTCAGGACATCGTGGTGTGCGGTCACTCACACTGCGGTGCGATGGGTGCGCTGAAGTCCGGTGACGACCTGTCGGCACTGCCCGGCGTGGACGCCTGGCTCCGCATCGCCCGCCCGGAGCTGACCTCCGTCCTGCAGACCGCGCCGGACGACCCGTCCCTGCCGGAGGTGTCCCAGGGCAATGTCGTCAACCAGCTGGCCGCGCTGCGGAGTTATCCCGTCGTGCGGCAACGCCTCGACTCGGGTCGGCTCCGGCTGCACGGCTGGTACTACGAGGTCGACACCGGCTTCGTGTACGAACTCGGCGACGACGGCGACTTCCGGGTGCACGTCGCGTGAGCGGGGCGCATGCGCGGGGGAGGACGCGGGGCGGCCCGGCGGGCGGGCGGCCGGGCGGAGCGGCGCGGGGCACGGGCGCCCGGCGGTCGGCCCGCTCGGCGGGGGGCGCGGCGGACAGGGGGGCGGCTGCCGACTCCGCGGGAGGCGGGGCGGACTGGGGGACGGCCGATGCCGCGTGGAGCGGTGCGGACGGGGGGCCGGCAGGGCCCGCGGACGGGGCCGCGGGCTGGGAGTGGGCCGAACCGGTGGGGGACACGGGGGACACGGGGGGCTGGCGGGATGGAGATCCGGCGGGTGGCGGTGCGAGGGGCGGGCCGTGGCCGGGAGAGGGCGCGGCGTGGCCGGCCGGTGCTGCGAGAGACGCGGGAGCCTGGGCGGCGGGTGATGGGTCGCGGGGTGTGCCGGGTGATCCCGGGGGAGGCGCGGCCGGTGGGTCGGGTGACCGGGGGACCGGTGGGCCGGCAGGAGACCTGCCGGGGGATTCCGGTGGCCGGTCGTGGGGCCGTTCAGGGGGGCGTGCGGCCCCCGGACCAGGAGGGGGCCCTGCGGCCGGCGCCGCCCTGGGCGGGCTGATCCGCGGAGCGATGACCAGGGCCAAGGGCGTCGGCGGCACGGGGGGCGCCAAGGGGGACCTCGCCACCGACGTCACCGCCTCCCTCGTCGTCTTCCTCGTCGCCCTGCCGCTGTGCATCGGTGTCGCCGTCGCCTCCGGCGTTCCCGCCGAACTCGGGATCATCTCCGGGGTGATCGGCGGTCTGGTCGTGGGCGCGGTCCGGGGCAGCACGCTCCAGGTCAGCGGTCCGGCCGCCGGGCTCGCCGCGCTGGTGGCGGAGACCGTCGCCGAGGTCGGCGTGGCCATGCTGGGCGTGATCGTGCTGTTCGCCGGCATCCTCCAGATCATCCTGGGACTCGTACGGCTCGGCCGGATGTTCCAGGCCATCTCGGTCGCCGTCGTCCAGGGCATGCTCGCCGGCATCGGCGTGCCGCTGATGTTCAGTCAGGCCTACCCGATGGCCGACGCCAAGGCCCCCGGCACCGCGCTCGAGAACATGGCCGGGATCCCCGGTCTGCTGGCCGGCGTCCTGACCGACCCGCAGGCGATGATCGCCACCCTGCTCGGCGCCGTCACGATCGTTCTCAGCTTCGTCTGGAGGAAGGTGCCCGGGCCGGCCGGGAAGATCCCCGCCGCCCTGGTCGCCGTGGGCATCGGCATGGTCGTCGCCGCGCTTCCCGGTGTGAACGTGAAGACGCTCCAGGTCGGCGATCTGCTCGACTCCGTGCAGGTGCCGGGCGCGGAGCAGTTCGCCGGACTCGCCGACGGGACGATCATCACCGCCATCCTGACCTTCACGGTCATCGCGTCCGCGGAGAGCCTGTTCACGGCCGCCGCCGTGGACCGTATGCACAGCGGCCCGCGCACCCGCTACAACACCGAGTTGATCGCCCAGGGCGCGGGCAACACCGTCGCGGGCATCCTCGGCGCGCTCCCCATCACCGCGGTCGTGGCACGTAGTTCCGCCAACGTCCAGGCCGGGGCCAAGACCCGGCTCTCCCGCACTCTGCACGGCCTGTGGCTGCTGCTGTTCGCGCTGCTGCTGCCGCAGGTCCTCGCTCTGATCCCGATCTCCGTGCTGGCCGGCGTTCTGGTGCACAGCGGCTGGAAGCTGTTCGGACCCGCCGAGTTCCCCACGATGTGGCGGCAGGACAGGGGCGAGTTCGCGGTGATGACGCTGACCATGCTGGTCATCGTGGCGACCGCGCTGCTGGAGGGCGTGCTGTTCGGCCTCGCCGCGGGGATCGTGCTGGCCGCGCTGCGCATGTCGCAGACCGTGATCCGCCAGCACGTCGAGCAGGACACGGCCAAGGTCGTCATGGCGGGCAACGCCACGTTTCTGCGGCTGCCGAAGGTGATCGACGCGCTGGAGGCGGCCGCCGCGTCCGGGAAGCCGAGGATCCATCTCGACCTGACCGGCGTGGCCCACCTGGACCACGCCTGCCGCAACCAGGTCGAGGAGTTCACCGCCCAGCAGCGGGGACTGGGGCTGCGGGTGGAACTGCGGATGCCCGGGGAGGCGAAGCCGGCCGGATCCGCCACGCCCGCCTCCGAGACCCAGGCGACGACGCCCCTGCCCAGGCGCCCGGTCACCACCACCCCGCGGGAGGCCGCGGAACCCCCGCCCTGGCCCACCGCGGACGCCGAGTGGTTCTACCTCGACACGCGGCCCGTCCCGGAGGAGCACTCGCGTTCACCCCTCGTGGGCTGACCCGCGGCCCCGGAACATGCCGCGGTGGCGTGCACGCCCGAGCAGGCGTGCAC
>NZ_JBHVCP010000042.1:0-76560 GCF_042803315.1 Streptomyces sp. NPDC057424 | reverse complement strand
GCCCGGCGGACGTTGTGGTCCGCCGGGCCGCCCGCCGTATGTGTGACGGGTGAAATGCCCGCATGTGCCGGTGGCGTATGAGAGCGTCACACGGCTCGCGCCGAAGACATTCGGCTAGCCTTTCCCCGCGGTGGGGCACGGGAAACCACTCTCAGGGTGATTATCACTCGGCGTGGCGAGTGTGGCGATCGTTGACGCACCCCTGGTGACTGCCTACCGTCGAGAAGGCAGGTCAAGGACGGAGGTCGGCGTGAGAAGCAGCGGCGGCGGTACGGCTGGGGGCGGCCCCGAGCGCAGTCTCAGGGTGAGCGGTCCGTACCCTCCCCCCGGCTCACGGCCCCTCCCGGGCGCGGGATGCCCCCAGCCCGGTGGCGCGGCAGATCACGCTCCGCAGCGACCGACAGCGGTGCCGAGCAGCGGAGGGACGACGTCGATGGCGTCCGAGCAGATCGGCTATCGCGGCCCCACGGCCTGTGCGGCGGCCGGCATCACCTACCGGCAGTTGGACTACTGGGCGCGCACGGGGCTCGTCGAGCCGAGCGTGCGCCCCGCCTACGGGTCCGGGACGCAGCGGCTGTACAGCTTCCGGGACGTGGTCGTCCTGAAGATCGTCAAGCGGTTCCTCGACACCGGGGTCTCGCTGCAGAACATCCGCACGGCCGTCCAGCACCTCAGGGAACGCGGTTTCAGCGACCTGGAGCGTATGACGCTGATGAGCGACGGCGCGACGGTCTACGAGTGCACCTCACCCGACGAGGTCCATGCCTTGCTCCAGGGCGGTCAGGGTGTGTTCGGGATCGCCGTGGGAGTGGTGTGGCGGGACGTCGAGAGTGCACTGTCCCAGCTGCACGGTGAGCGGATCGACACCGGCGAGACCCTGGTCGGGCCCAACCCGGCGGACGAGCTGGCGCGTCGGCGGAATCGGGCCGGCTGACCCGTCGGGCAGCGCAGGGCGCCCGCGGTCGCACCAGGCGGGACGTTTCCGCGCCGGGTGGTAAGCGGTTGCTAGTGGGGCGTTCAGGGTGGCTGCGCGGGGCGTTGTCAGTGGCGTAGGGCAGCATCGGAGATGTGAGAACCGCGCCCACGATCCTGCATCTCGACATGGATGCCTTCTTCGCCTCGGTGGAGCAGGCGTCCAAGCCGAGTCTGCGGGGGAGGGCCGTGATCGTGGGCGGGCTCGGGCCGCGAGGTGTGGTGGCGACCGCGTCATACGAGGCGCGGGTCTTCGGGGTGCATTCGGCGATGCCCATGGGGCAGGCCCGGCGGCTCGCGCCGAACGCCGCCTATCTCGTGCCGCGCTTCCATTTCTACCGGTCGATCAGCGAGCGGGTGATGGAGCTGCTGCATGCGCTGTCGCCGCTGGTGGAGCCGCTGAGCCTGGATGAGGCGTTCGTGGATCTGGAGGCCGGGGGAGTGGCCTGGGACGAGCGGTCGGCGCGGCTGGCCGGGGTGAAGCTGCGCGCCGGCATCCGGGCCGTCACGGGGCTCACCGGGTCGGTGGGGCTGGCCGCTTCCAAGATGCTCGCGAAGATCGCCTCGGAGGCGGCCAAGCCGGACGGGCTGGTGGTGATCGAGCCGGGGACCGAGCGGGCGATGCTCGGGCCGATGTCGGTGCGGACGCTGCCGGGAGTGGGGCCGGCGACGGGTGACCATCTGCGACGGGCCGGGATCACCACGGTCGAGGAGATCGCCGAGGCGGGCGAGGACGAGCTGGTCCGGCTGCTGGGGAAGGCGCACGGGCACGGTCTCTACGCCATGGCCCTGGCGCGGGACGACCGGCCCGTGGTGGCGGAGCGCGAGACGAAGTCGGTGTCGGTCGAGGACACCTATGACGTCGACATCCACGACCGGACGCGGGTCGGGCTGGAGGTGCAGCGGCTCGCCGAGCGGTGCGTGCGGCGGCTGCGCGGGGCGGGGCTGTCCGGGCGGACCATCGTGCTGAAGGTGCGGCGGTACGACTTCTCGACGCTCACCCGCTCCGAGACGCTGCGCGGACCCACGGACGATCCCGCGGTGATCCGTGAGGCGGCGGCCAGACTGCTGGACTCGGTCGACACGACCGGCGGGGTGCGGCTCCTCGGGGTGGGCGTCAGCGGGCTCGCCGACTACACGCAGGAGGATCTGTTCGCGCAGGCGGCGGGGGAGCGGGCGGTCGCGGAGGGCCCGGTCGAGGAGCACGCCGAGGCGAAGGCCGAGGAGCAGCCGTCGCTCGCCGAGCGGCGGTGGCCGGCCGGGTACGACGTGCGGCACACCGAGTTCGGGCACGGATGGGTGCAGGGCAGCGGCCTGGGGCGGGTCACCGTGCGGTTCGAGACGCCCTCCTCGGAGCCAGGACGCGTGCGGACCTTCCGGGTCGACGATCCCGATCTGCAGGCGGCGGATCCGCTGCCGTTGGTGTTACGAGGGACCGAAGGGGGAAACGGAGCGCCCGGGGCGGGCTCTCAGGCCGTCTCGTCGGTGCCCGCCAGCTTGCCGAAGTCGTGGTCCGGGAGCGGGGGTGGGGCGGCGACATCGAGGCCGTAGTGGTGGTAGAGCTGCAGTTCCTGCTCGGGGGAGAGGTGGCGGCCCACGCCGAAGTCGGGTGCGTCCTTGATCAGAGAGCGGTCGAAGGGGACGTGGAGGGCGCCCTCGAGCAGTTCACTGGGCTCCAGGGGGACGAAGGCGTCCCTGCTGAACAGGCCGGTCCGTATGGCCGCCCACTCCGGTTCGCCGGTGGCGTCGTCCAGGTAGACCTCGTCGATGGTGCCGATCCTGGCCCCGTTGCGGTCGAACGCCTTGCGGCCGATCAGGTTGCGCGGATCGATATCGGTTCGCACGGGCCCTCCACATGGTCGCACCTCATCCGTAAACACTACAAAACGGTACAAGCGGGGATGCGGCCACTCGAAGGTTCGTGCGTTGACCTCGCTGGTACGCTGGCAGCGGCTGTTGACCCCGTGCGGGAGAGTCCTCCGGACGCCACCGGAGGCGCCGAAGGAGCAAATCCTCCCCGGAATCTCTCAGGCTCACGTACCGCACGGACGAGGTCACTCTGGAAAGCAGGGCGGGTGTCGACGGCTTCCGCTCTCACCGACGGTGAAAACCGGAGGCCTTCGGGCGATCCGGTGAAGCTCTCAGGTTGAGATGACAGAGGGGGAGGCCGTCCGGGTACCCGCGCCGTGGTGCCCCTCGAAGGTCGTGTCGACCAGGAGGCCTCCGTAATGACCGCCCACCGCATTCCGCTCTCCGAGCTCGAAGAGGCAGTCCCCTTCGAGCAGCGCCACATCGGCCCCGACCACGAGGCCTGCGCCAAGATGCTCGCCCAGGTCGGCTATGGCTCGCTGGACGAGCTCACGGCCGCCGCGGTCCCGGCCGTGATCAAGAGCGCCGAGGCGCTGGACCTGCCGGGCGCCCGCAGTGAGGCCGAGGTGATCGCCGAGCTGCGCTCCCTCGCCGACCGCAACCAGGTCCTCGGCTCCATGATCGGCCTCGGCTACCACGGCACGTTCACGCCGCCGGTCATCATGCGCAACGTCATGGAGAACCCGTCCTGGTACACGGCCTACACGCCGTACCAGCCGGAGATCTCGCAGGGCCGGCTGGAGGCGCTGCTCAACTTCCAGACCATGGTCGCCGACCTGACCGGACTGCCGACCTCGGGTGCCTCCCTGCTCGACGAGGGCACCGCGGCCGCCGAGGCCATGGCGCTGTCGCGGCGTCTGGGCAAGAACAAGAAGGGCCTTTTCCTGGTCGACGCGGACACGCTGCCGCAGACCATCGCCGTCATCCAGACCCGCGCCGAGCCGGCCGGCGTCGAGGTCGTCGTGGCCGACCTCGGTCAGGGCATCCCCGCCGAGATCGCCGAGCGCGAGATCAACGGTGTGCTGCTCCAGTACCCGGGCGCCTCCGGTGCCGTGCGGGACATCAAGCCGGTCATCGACCAGGCGCACCAGCTCGGGGCGCTCGTCACCGTCGCCGCCGACCTGCTGGCGCTGACGCTGCTGAAGTCGCCCGGTGAGCTCGGGGCGGACATCGCCGTCGGGACGACGCAGCGCTTCGGCGTGCCCATGGGCTTCGGCGGACCGCACGCCGGTTACATGGCGGTCCAGGACAAGATGGCGCGCAGCCTGCCCGGGCGGCTCGTCGGCGTGTCCGTGGACGCCGACGGGAACAAGGCCTACCGGCTGGCGCTGCAGACGCGTGAACAGCACATCCGCCGTGAGAAGGCCACCAGCAACATCTGCACCGCGCAGGTGCTGCTCGCCGTCATGGCCGGCATGTACGCCGTCTACCACGGTCCGGAGGGCCTGAAGGGCATCGCGCGGCGCACCCACCGGTACGCCACCGTCCTCGCCGCCGGGCTCGCGAGCGGCGGTGCCGAGGTCGTGCACGGGGCCTACTTCGACACCGTGACCGTGCGCGCCGAGGGGCGGGCCGCCGGGATCGTGGCCGCCGCGCGGGACAACGGGGTCAACCTGCGTCTCGTCGACGCCGACCATCTCTCGATCGCCTGCGACGAGACCACGACACGCGCCCAGCTGCGTGCCGTATGGGCCGCCTTCGGTGTCGAGGGCGTCGTCGAGGCGCTTGACGCCGCCACGGAGGACGGGCTTCCGCAGGCGCTGCTGCGGACCGACGAGTACCTGACGCACCCCGTCTTCCACCAGCACCGCTCCGAGACGGCCATGCTGCGTTACCTGCGCCGGCTGGCCGACCGGGACTACGCGCTCGACCGCGGCATGATCCCGCTGGGCTCCTGCACCATGAAGCTCAACGCGACCACCGAGATGGAGCCGGTCACCTGGCCCGAGTTCGGGCAGCTGCACCCCTTCGCGCCCGCCGAGCAGGCCGGGGGCTACCTCACCCTCATCCACGAGCTGGAGGACCGGCTCGCCGAGGTCACCGGCTACGACAAGGTGTCCCTCCAGCCGAACGCCGGGTCGCAGGGTGAGCTGGCCGGTCTGCTCGCCGTCCGCGGCTACCACCGGGCCAACGGGGACGCGCAGCGCACCGTGTGTCTGATCCCATCGTCCGCGCACGGCACCAACGCCGCCAGCGCGGTGATGGCGGGCATGAAGGTCGTCGTCGTGAGGACCGCCGAGGACGGCGAGATCGACGTCGAGGACCTGCGGGCGAAGATCGAGCAGCACCGGGACGAGCTCGCGGTGCTGATGATCACGTACCCGTCCACCCACGGTGTGTTCGAGGAGCACGTCGCCGAGATCTGTGCGCAGGTGCACGAGGCGGGCGGGCAGGTCTACGTCGACGGGGCCAACCTCAACGCGCTCGTCGGGCTCGCCAAGCCGGGGCACTTCGGCGGTGACGTCTCGCACCTGAACCTGCACAAGACCTTCTGCATCCCGCACGGCGGAGGCGGTCCCGGTGTCGGCCCGGTGGCGGTCCGCGAGCACCTCGCGCCCTACCTGCCGAACCATCCGCTGCAGCCCGAGGCGGGTCCGGAGACGGGTGTCGGGCCCATCTCCGCGGCGCCGTGGGGCTCCGCCGGCATCCTGCCCATCTCGTGGGCGTACGTCCGGCTGATGGGCGGCGAGGGGCTGAAGAGGGCCACGCAGGTGGCCGTGCTCAGCGCCAACTACATCGCCAAGCGGCTGGAGCCGCACTACCCGGTGCTCTACACCGGCCCCGGCGGGCTCGTCGCGCACGAGTGCATCATCGACCTGCGGCCCCTGACGAAGGCGACCGGCGTGAGCGTCGACGATGTCGCCAAGCGGCTGATCGACTACGGCTTCCACGCGCCGACCATGTCGTTCCCGGTGGCCGGGACGCTGATGATCGAGCCGACCGAGTCGGAGGATCTGGCCGAGCTGGACCGGTTCTGCGAGGCGATGATCGCCATCCGCGCGGAGATCGAGAAGGTCGGCTCCGGCGAGTGGCCCGCGGAGGACAACCCACTGCGCGGCGCCCCGCACACGGCCGGTGCGCTGGCCGGTGAGTGGGAGCACGCCTACAGCCGTGAGGACGCCGTCTTCCCGGCCGGGGTGGCGGCCGCCGACAAGTACTGGCCGCCGGTGCGCCGTATCGACCAGGCCTTCGGCGACCGGAACCTGGTGTGCTCCTGCCCGCCGCTGGACGCGTACGAGGACTGATCGGCCGACCGGTCGCAGAGGGGCTCCGCTCGTGCGGGGCCCCTCTCGTCATGCGGTGGCGAGTGACACCTCGGTCGCCTTGATCAGGGCGACGACGGGGATCCCGGGCGACAGGGCCAGGTGCTCCGCCGCGTCCCTGGTGATCGCGGCGGTCAGTTCGCCGCCCTCGACCGTGACGCGGACCGACGCCATCGCGTCGCCGGCCGCGATGTCCGTGACCGTTCCGGGGAACTGGTTGCGGATCGACAGGCCCTCGATCGGCGCGGTGGCCAGGGAGACCTCCGTCGACTTCATCAGGGCCCGCACGGCGGTGCCGGGCGCGAGAAGGAGGTCCTCCGCGGACTCACGGGTGATCGCAGCGGTGAGGTCCTGTCCGCCGGCGAGGCGGACCCTGACCGTCGCCACGGCCTCGCCCGGGGTGACGGCGGTGACGGTGCCGGGGAGCTGGTTGCGGATGCTCAGGCTCATGGGTGCACGGTAGACCGGCTGGGGCGGGGCGCCGGGTATGCCCGTGCCCGCGTCGCCCCGCGGTCACCCGGGCTCAGACGCGGTCGATGTGGACGTTGGTCGACTTCACGCGGGCCGTCGCCTCCATGCCGACCTCCAGTCCCAGTTCCTCCACCGCCTCGCGGGTGAGCAGGGAGACGAGCCGGTGCGGACCGGCCTGGATCTCGACCTGGGCGGCGACGTCGCCGAGTTTGATCGCGGTGACGATACCGGGGAAGGCGTTGCGGGCAGAGGTGTAGGGGGTGTCCTCCTCGGCGGCGCCGGACCGGGCGAGCCCGACCGAGAAGGCGGCCAGATCCCGCCCGTCGATGAGCCGTCGCCCGGTCTCGTCGCGGTGGGTCGTGATGCGGCCCGCGTCCGCCCAGCGGCGGGCGGTGTCCGGGCTCACGCCGAGCAGTCGTGCTGCCTGGCCGATCGTGTAGGACTGCATGCCGGTCACGATAGGGCCGGGGGAAGGGAACGGCGGATGCGGGCCGACAGTTGGGTATAACGCGATATAGCGTTAGTCTTCGACGGGTGGCCGGGTGGCCGGGTGGCCGGGTGCCGTGCCCGGGGATCGGGGTGCAGTGATGGCGGCGGAGATCGCGCGGACCGGTGGATCGCCCGAGGTGAGGGCGTCGCACGCCGACCGGGACCGGGCCGTGGATGTGCTGCGCGTCGCGGCGGGCGACGGGCGGCTCACCCTGGAGGAGCTCCGGGAGCGGCTCGAGGTCGCGCTGTCCGCCCGGACGGTGGGCGAGCTCGCCGTGCTGACGGAGGATCTGCCCGCCGTGGCCGTGGCCGGGGCCGAGGCCGAGGCCGAGGAGGTGGTCCGGATCCGGCAGGAGGGGGCCTCGACCCGGCGGGACGAGGGCTGGGTGGTGCCGCGGCGGCTGGAGATCCGCTCGGCGTGGGGAGAGGTGACGCTCGACTTCACCGACGCGGTGATCACACACGACACCCTGGACATCGATCTGGACCTGCGCGCCGGTTCCCTGAGGCTGATGACCTGGCCGGGTGTCGTGGTGGACACCGGCGGCCTGGTGGTGAACTACTCCGGGATCAAGGCGCGTCGGCCGGTCGAAGCACCTGTCCTGCTGCGGAAACGGATCTCGGGCGAGATCCACCACGGGCAGGTCGTGGTGCGCCCGCCGCGCAGGGGCTTCGGCCGGAGGCGCGTGACGGCCTGACTCGGCCCACGTGCACCCTGGGGCGCCGCTTCGGTCCGGCTCCGCTTCGCGCAGGACCTCGCGGGTCACCGGGGCGACCTCGCCCTGGCCGAACAGGAAGCCGCGCAGGAAGTTGGCGAACGGTCCGTCCTCGGTCCACTCGAAGCAGATGTGCGGGGCGCAGCCCGACGAGTCGCGGACGGACCACAGCAGCGCGGCCGGGGCGTTGGGGGATGGAGGGCGACTCCGGGGTCAGGACGCGGTGGCGGCCGTGCAGCACCTCGCCGCGCAGGCCAGGCCCGCCTCGGACTCGGACGGGTCGATGACCGTCACCTCGACGCAGACGAAGTCCCCCCGACCGGGTACGTCGCTGTCGTGCCGGATCTGCTCGATCCTGCCGCGGTACCCGGGGATGTCGAGCCGGTCGGGCGCGTTGGCGATGAAC
The DNA here is from genome assembly GCF_042803315.1 of Streptomyces sp. NPDC057424. Classification (NCBI taxonomy): domain Bacteria; kingdom Bacillati; phylum Actinomycetota; class Actinomycetes; order Kitasatosporales; family Streptomycetaceae; genus Streptomyces; species Streptomyces sp. NPDC057424. The sequence continues at coordinate 68,374 of NZ_JBHVCP010000042.1, read as the reverse complement.
CGCATCCGGCGGCTGGCCATGTCCCGGACGAAACGCTCCGTCATGTCGTCCAGCCTCACGCTGGTCACGCGCAGCTCGAAGGCCCGGGCCGGCCGTGACAGCAGCGAGAGCAGGATGACGCCGGCGACGAAGCAGGCACCGATCTCCACGCCGTCCGGGCGTGCCCATGCCGGACAGGTCCTCCGGCATCCGGGCGCGCAGCCGGGTGGAACCGGCTCCGGACGGCTCGGGGTCGGGTGTTCGGTGGTGGCCATCGACGTGCTCCCGATATGCGGGCTCGGCGTGGTTCCGGCCATCACGGGACAGCGCGATCAGCGTAAGCGGAGCGTGATGCATTGGGTCGTGAACGAGGGGGCTGTACGCGACACGCTTCCGTCGAGACTGGCGGCCGGGGCGGTCGCGGGGGTGAAAACGCCAGCTGAAAGGGCCTGGGACAGCTCTGCCCGCGGGCGGAATCGTTGCCGGTGGGCGGCCCGCTGGTGGGCACCCTCTGTGACCGCACCCGAGTCGACTTCGTAACGTTCGTCCATCAAGTCGAATGTTTCGCCACCGCTGCTTGTCCCTCGGCCTGACGACAGATTCGCTGTGTACAAGGGGTTGCCACCGTTTACCCGCTGTCTCTAGGGTGCGGCAGCAGCGAAGCTTTCTGAATCCAGTTCGAAACTTTCGAGGAGCGCATGATGGGCGACCCGGCACTGTCCCGCCGCGGCTTCCTGGCGGCCTCCGCCGCGGCCGGTCTGGGGATGACGGCACTGACCGCATGCGGCGGGGACTCGGACGGAGGGTCGTCGGGGACGACCACGATCGAATGGTGGAACATCTCCACCACCGAGCCGTCCAAGACCGTCTGGGCCGCCCTCGCCCGGAAGTTCGAGGCGCAGAACCCCAAGGTCAAGATAAAGATCGTCCAGATGGAGAACGACGCCTACAAGTCGAAGATGACGGCACTGACCGCCTCCGGGAAGCTGCCCGACATCTTCCACACCTGGGGCGGCGGCGTACTGAAGCAACAGGTGGACGCCGGGCTCGTCGAGAACCTCACGGACCGGACCAAGCCGTGGGGCGACGCCCTGCTGCCGGTCGCCAGAGAGCCGTACCTGTTCGACGGCCAGGCCTACGGCATCCCGTTCGACATCGGCATGATCGGCTTCTGGTACAACAAGGCGCTCTTCAAGAAGGCCGGTATCGCCGAGCCGCCGACCACCTGGGACGGCTTCCTCGACGCCGTACGCAAGCTAGAGGCCGCCAAGGTCACCCCGCTGGCACTGGCCGGCAAGGAGAAGTGGCCCGGCATGTACTACTGGGCCTACCTGGCGATGCGCACCGCCGGCGCGGAGGCGCTCCAGAAGGCCTACGAGGACAAGGACTTCACCGGCACCCCTTTCGTCGAGGCCGGCGAGCACCTGGAGGAACTCGTCGCCCTCCAGCCGTTCCAGAAGGGGTTCCTCGGCGCCGCGTACTCCACGCCCACCGGGCAGGCAGCCGCCGTCGGCAACGGCAAGGCGGCGATGGAGCTCATGGGCCAGTGGGCGCCCACGGTGCAGGCCGACGCGGGCAAGGGTCTCGGCAAGGACCTCGGCTTCTTCCCGTTCCCCGCGGTCGAGGGCGGCAAGGGCGCCATCACCGAGGTGTTCGGCGGAGGCGGCGGGCACGCACTGCGCCGGGGCGCCCCCCAGGCGGCCGTCGACTTCCTCGAGTTCTTCGCGTCCGAGGCCACCGACCTGGAACTGGTCGAGAAGACCGGTGTACTGCCCGTGGTCGCCGCGGCCGAGAGCGCCATCGCCGACCCCAACATCAAGGCCGTTCAGGCTCAGTTGAAGGCGGCCACCGGCTTCCAGCTCTACCTCGACCAGGCGTACGCGCCCGCCGTCGGCCAGGAGGTCAACGACAGCGTCGCCGCGCTCATCGCCGGGTCCAAGTCGCCCGGGCAGGTCGCCCAGTCGATCACGAAGACCGCGAAGGAAGAGCAGTAGCCGGCGATGATCTCCACGATCCTGCCGGACAAACGGACCGGCCCCGGTGCCGGTTCCCCGCCCCCGGCCGCGGACCGGCCCAAGGGGCGAGCCCGGCGACGCGCGCTGCACTGGCTCACCGCGGCCGGCTTCCAGCTCCCCGCCCTGGTGCTGTTCACGGGGCTCGTGCTGCTGCCGATGCTGTTCGCCCTGTACGCCGCGTTCTTCCGCTGGGGCGGCTTCGGCATGCCCTCCGACTACATCGGCGGCGAGAACTTCACCCGGCTCTTCCAGGACGACGTCTTCCTCGGCGACCTGTGGCGCTGCCTGCTCCTGGTGCTGCTGTCGCTCGCCTTCCAACTGCCGTTCGCGCTCGCCATGGCCGTCCTGCTCAACCAGCGGATGCGCGGCCGGGCGGTGTACCGGATGCTGTTCTTCGCCCCGTACGTCCTGTCCGAGGCCATCACCGGAATCCTCTTCGGCATGATCTTCGCCCCGGACGACGGCTTCGCCGACCAGGTCCTCGGCAAGGTCGGACTGCAGGGACTGGGCGGGGAGTGGTTCGCGGATCCGTCCACCGTCATGGCGACCGTCTTCCTGGTCATGACCTGGAAGTACTTCGGCTTCCACATGATGCTGTACCTGGCCGGGCTCCAGGCCGTCCCCCGGGAACTGACCGAGGCGGCGCTCATCGACGGGGCCAGTGCCTGGCAGCGGTTCCGCAACGTCACCCTGCCGCTGCTCGCGCCGACCCTGCGCATCAGCGTGTTCCTGGCGGTCATCGGGTCGATCCAGCTCTTCGACCTGGTGTGGGTGACCACGGCCGGCGGCCCCGACCATCACTCCGAGACCATGGCCGTGACCATGTTCCAGTACGGCTTCAAGCGCTACCAGGTCGGCTACGCCAGCGCGATCAGCGTGGTCATGTTCGGCATCAGCCTCGTCTTCGCCCTCGCCTACCAGCGGTTCGTCCTCCGGCGCGACCTGGAAGGGGCCACCACGACCATGCGGGGTGACGGAAAGTGACAGCCAGTCAGAAGACCCGCGGGGGCAGGAAGACCTGGAGTCTGCACCTCGTCCTGACCGCCGTCGGCGCGGTCATGGCCGTTCCGCTGCTCTACGCCGCGCTCTCCGGCTTCAAGTCCACCGACGAGCTCTCCCGCAACCCGGTCGGTCTGCCCGAGTCGTGGGTGACCTCCCACTACACCCAGATCCTCGGCTCGGGGGACTTCTGGCGGCTGATCGGCAACAGCACGCTGATCGCGGTGGGCACGACCGCGCTGGTCGTCGCGGTCTCCGCCCTGTCGGCCTTCTCCTTCGCACGGTTCGCCTTCCGGGGCCGGGAGGCGCTGTTCACGCTGTTCACCATGGGGCTGATGTTCCCGTTCGCGGTGGCGGCCCTGCCGTTGTTCCTGCTGCTGCGCTCCCTGAACCTGCTGGACAACCCCCTCGGCGTGATCCTCCCGCAGGCCGCCTTCGGACTGCCGATGACGATCATCATCCTGCGGGGCTTCTTCCGGCAGATCCCCGGCGAGCTGGAGGAGGCCGCCACGCTCGACGGATGCAGCTCGTTCGGCTTCTTCTGGCGGGTGCTGCTGCCCATGGCCCGGCCCGCGCTCGGCACCGTCTCCGTGCTGGCCGTCGTCACCAGCTGGAACAACTTCTTCCTGCCGCTGCTGGTCTTCACCGACGCCCAGTGGTGGACGCTCCCGATCGGCGTCCAGCAGTTCCAGGGGCAGTACTCCGCCGAGTACGCCAAGGTCTTCGCCTACCTGGTGCTGGCCATGGTCCCCGCCCTCGCCTTCTACTCGGTCGCCGAGCGTCAGCTCGTCGGCGGCCTCACGGCCGGCGCCACCAAGGGCTGACCCGCGCCGCGAACGTACGGCTCTGTTCTCCCCGTCCCCGTCGTGAGGAGTCGCACCATGCGCAAGAACCGTCTCGGACTCGCCGCCTCCGTCACTGCGCTGCTGGTAGCCGTCGGCATCGGCGCCGGCACCCCCGCCCAGGCGGGTCACCAGCAGCCCACCCTGGCCGACCTCGCCCAGCGGCACGGCCGCTACTTCGGCAGCGCCACCGACAACCCCGAGCTCGTGGACGCACCGTACAAGGCCCTGCTCGGCAGCGAGTTCGACCAGATCACGCCCGGCAACGGCATGAAGTGGTACGCCACCGAGCCCCAGCAGGGCGTGTTCGACTTCTCCCAGGGCGACGAGATCGTGAACCTCGCCCGGGCCAAACGGCAGAAGGTGCGCGGCCACACTCTGGTCTGGCACAGCCAGCTGCCCGGGTGGCTCACGAGCAGGGAGTGGACGGCCCCGGAGCTGAGGGCCGTACTGAAGAAGCACATCCAGGCGGAGGTACGGCACTACCGGGGCAAGGTGTTCGCCTGGGACGTCGTCAACGAGGCGTTCAACGAGGACGGTACGTACCGGGAGTCGGTCTTCTACAAGACGCTCGGCCCCGGCTACATCGCCGACGCGCTGCGCTGGGCGCACCAGGCCGATCCGCGCGTCAAGCTGTACCTCAACGACTACAACATCGAGGGGATCGGCCCGAAGAGCGACGCCTACCACCGGCTGGCCAAGGAGCTGAAGGCCGCGGGCGTCCCGCTGCACGGCATCGGCCTCCAAGCCCACCTGGCCTTGCAGTACGGCTATCCGGCGACCCTGGAGGACAACCTCCGCCGTTTCTCCCGGCTCGGCCTCGACACCGCGCTCACCGAGGTCGACATACGCATGCAGCTGCCCGCGACCGAGGAGAAGCTGGCCCTGCAGGCCGAGTGGTACGCCGACCTGACGCAGGCGTGCCTGGCGGTCCGCCGGTGTGCCGGCATCACCCTGTGGGACTACACCGACAAGTACTCGTGGATCCCGGCGTTCTTCCCGGGCGAGGGCGCGGCCCTGCCGTGGGACGAGGAACTGCGGCCGAAGCCGGCGTACTTCGCGCTGCGTGAGGTGCTCGGGGGGAGATAGCGGGGGCGGGCGGCGCCCTGCCGGACAGGGGGTGATGGGGCGCCGTTCCTCGTGCCCAGGTCAGGCCGGAGGCGCGGTGCTCGCTCGTACCACCAGCTCGGTGCCCAGTTCCACGCGCGGTGAGTCCGGCCGCTCGCCGCGGGTCAGACGGAGCACCGTGCGCACGGCCAGTTTGCCCATGTCGGCCAGGGGCTGGCGGACCGTCGTCAGCGGCGGGGCCGACCAGCGGACTTCCGGAAGGTCGTCGAAGCCGACCACGCTCATGTCCTGCGGCACCCGCAGCCCGCGCCGGCGCAGCGCCTCGATCGCGCCGAGTGCCATCTGGTCGCTTGCGGCGAACACGGCGGTCGGCGGCTCGGGCAGGTCGAGCAGGGTGGCGCAGGCGGTGAAACCGGACTCGGGGCGGAAGTCGCCGGGGACGACGAGGGACGCGTCCCGGGTGATGCCGGCGCTCTCCAGGGCCGCGTGGTAGCCGTCCAGACGGGCCCGGGAGCACAGCAGGCGGGGCGGGCCGGCGATCAGGCCGATCCGGCGGTGGCCGAGGGACAGCAGGTGCTCGGTGGCCGCCAGGCCGCCCGACCAGTTGGCGGCGCCGATCGTGGGGGCGTCCAGGGCGGGGGAGCCCGCGGGGTCGACGACGACCAGGGGCACGCCGAGGATCCGCAGCTCCTCGTGCAGCGTCGGATCCAGGCCGGAGGTCACGAGGATGACGCCGTCGGATGCGCGGGCCCTCAGGTTGCGCATCCACGCGCGGGCGTCGCCGGACCGCCCGTGGACGGCCGACACCACCGTGCCGGCCCCGGCCGCGTGTGCGACCTCCTCGACCCCGCGGATGATCTCCACGGCCCAGGGGCTGTCGAGGTCGTTGAAGACCAGATCGAGCAGAGCGGCACGGGCGCCCGGGGCCGCGGGGCGCTTGCGGTAGCCGTGCCGGCGCAGCAGGTCCTCGACCCGGGCCCGGGTCTGCGGCGACACGTCGGACCGGCCGTTGACGACCCGGGACACGGTCGGTACGGATACGCCGGCCTGCCGGGCGATCTCCGTGATCGTGACCTTGCCCTCGGCCCCACGTGCTCCCACTTGCCCCACCTCCGTCGACGGGTGACCGCGAAACTTCCAGGAGTCTTCCGGAAGACGGACATCCGTGGGAAGGCGTACGAGCCGGGAACGGGACGTCGCGGGCGGTGACGGTGAGTGATGACCTGTGGACATGCATCGGGGCCGGTTCGCAGGGTGTCCCGCGGCCGGCCCCTCATCTCTGCCGGCGGGGCGTCGCCCCGCCGAACGGCCTCAGGCGGCCGTCATCACCTGGCCGACCAGCGGACGGTGCGGGGCGATGGCCCGGCCGTCCGGCAGGAGCTCACCGGTGTCCTCGAAGAGCACCACGCCGTTGCACAGCAGGCTCCATCCCTGCTCCGGGTGGTGCGCCACGAGACGGGCGGATTCCCGGTCGGCGGAGTCGGCTGAGGGGCACTGGGTCTGGTGCTGGCACATGGGTGGGATCTTTCGCTGTGTCGAGACGGACGATGAGGCTGAGTTGTCCGAGTTGGCTGAGTCGGTTGTCGTGTCTGTTCCGCGGCTAGAAGTGTCGTTCATGGCCGCCCCCCGTTGTGATAAATCGTCGGAACCCAGTGTTGCCCCACGAGCGTCAATCCGCAGGGATTTCGCGGCACCGCTTCTCACAGGTTCAGGACGCATCACCCGCGCGGACGGTTCATCCCAACTGGACTGTCCCTTCGGGTGGTTCGCACTGGCCGGATAGGGCTAGTCCGCTCGGGTCGGCAGCAAGAGGAGCTCGTACGAGCCAATAGATGCTCGTGCGAGCGATCGTGTGAGCGATAAAGCGATCGTGCGAGCGGTCGGCGGTCGACCGGACGGTAAATGAACGACCCCGCCGCCGTGAATTCGGCGACGGGGCGCGAGGGCTGCGGGGTGCTTCAGGCGGGTGAGCCGAGCAGTCTGGTGGGAGCCGCCCGGTGGGTCAGCACCGGGAGGAGTTCGGCGACGCGGTGCGGGCGGTGGGCCGCGATGCCGGGAGGCGCCGGCGCCAGCGGCACGAGGAGGTCGGTGGCTGCGGGGTGGCCGGTGGCGCCGTCCGCGGCGCAGTCCTCGTGCAGCCAGAGCGTCAGCATGTACAGGCCGGGCACCGACAGCAGGCGGGGCTGGTACGGCTGCGGCATCGTCTCGGCCTGGCGCAGGGCGCGCTCGGTCGAGGTGATGTACGGGCCTTCGAAGAAGTGGGAGAAGGCCCAGCCGTCGGGAGTCAGCATGGTCTCCGCCGCGGCCACGGCGCGGTCACCGCAGCGGATCAGGAAGCGCCACCCGGCCAGCCGGGTCGCGGACACGCCCTCGGCCGTCACGTGGTCGAGGACGTGCACGGGCAGGGGGAGCTCGGGTGTGGCGGGTCCCTGGGTGCCGAGCAGGGAGGGAGTTCGGGCTTCGCGGACCGCGGTGGGAGAGGAGAGCGCAGTCAGGACGGAACGAAGTGCGGGCGCGGGAGCCGGAGGGACATGCAGCGGCATGGTGGGTCGCCTCTCATTCAAAGGCACGGTGGCGCGAGGGCGGGGGCGGACGGCGCTGTCAGCTCACGAGGGCGGAGAGGCAGGGGCCAGGTCGTGAGAGCGAGAGGGGGTGGGGTCCGCGTCGCCTCGACGGCACGACCCATCGACCGTGGGCGCCAACCTTCTGCCTTGTTCGCGGAGTTTATACGACACGGGTTCAGACTGTGTTTCGTCTAGCCGTTTCCGGTGAGTAGAACAAGGGTACATTCGGTCGGCGATATGTGAGAATCATCCAGATTTCAGGCGGGGGTGCACCGCGATGACCTCGGCGAATGCCCGCGAACCGGTCAGCCCATTCTCGTCGGCGGTTTTCACGAGTTCCTGGGGCCCGCAACCTGTCCTGTGCGTCATGCCGAGTGAATGTGCCACCGGTCACTCGTGACCAGCGTAGCGGCCGCCGGCTCCGCCCGTGACGTTATCGATCGCTTTCGCTGGGCATCCTCCACCTGACCGGGACCCTGGCGGCGGGATCCCGGCCCGCATCATCCAAGAAGGGACGCTTCGATGGGGGAGAAGGTCGCGGCAGGCCGGTTCGACCTGTCCGATCGCCAGCGCTACCGCGACAAGCTGCGTCAGTGCCTGACGGGCTTGGAGCGACTCCTGGCGGAGAAGCGGTTCGATCGCCCCAGGAACCTCATGGGGCTGGAGATCGAGTTGAATCTCGCGGGCGCCGACGGCATGCCGAAAATGTTGAACGGGCAAGTCCTCGAACGCATCGCGAGTCGCGATTTCCAAACAGAACTCGCCATGTTCAACCTGGAGGTCAACATTCCTCCACACCGTCTGGGGGGCCGGGTATTCGACCGCCTCGCGGAGGAACTCCGTACGTCACTGGCATATGCCGACCGGAAAGCCGGCGAGGTCGACGCGGGTATTGTGATGATCGGTATTCTGCCGACTCTCGACCGTGACGACCTGGTGTCGTCGAACCTCTCCGACGTCGACCGGTACACCCTCCTCAACGATCAGATCGTGGCCGCCCGCGGCGAGGAGTTCACCCTCGACATCGACGGCGTCGAGCACCTGAGCTGCACCTCGAAGTCCATCGCACCGGAGGCCGCCTGCACCTCCGTGCAACTGCACCTGCAGGTCACCCCGGCCCGCTTCGCCGACGTGTGGAACGCGGCCCAGGCGGTCGCCGCCGCGCAGATCGCCGTCGGCGCCAACTCTCCGTTCCTGTTCGGTCGCGAGCTGTGGCGCGAGTCGCGGCCCCCGCTCTTCCAGCAGTCCACCGACACCCGCCCGCCCGAGCTCCAGGCCCAGGGGGTCCGGCCGCGCACCTGGTTCGGGGAGCGCTGGGTCACCTCGGCGTACGACCTCTTCGAGGAGAACCTGCGCTACTACCCGGCCCTGCTGCCGATCTGCGACGACGAGGACCCGCTGAAGGTGCTCGACCAGGGCGGCACGCCGTCGCTCGCCGAACTCGTCCTGCACAACGGCACGATCTACCGCTGGAACCGCCCGGTCTACGGCATCGCCGACGGCGTACCGCACCTGCGCGTGGAGAACCGCGTCCTGCCGGCCGGCCCCACAGTCGTCGACGTCATCGCCAACGCGGCCTTCTTCTACGGGGTCGTCCGGGCCCTCGCCGAGGAGTCCCGGCCGGTCTGGACCCGGCTGCCGTTCGAGGCGGCCGCCGCCAACTTCGACGCCGCGTGCAAGGACGGCATCGACGCCCGCTTCACCTGGCCCCGGCGCGGACGGTACAGCGGCACCACCCAGGTCGACGCGGTGAGCCTGATCCGCGACGAGCTGCTGCCGCTCGCCGAGGCCGGGCTGGACGCCTGGGGTGTCGAGCCGGCCGACCGCGATCTGTACCTGGGCGTGATCGAGGAGCGGTGCCGGCGCAGGGTGAACGGGGCGAGCTGGCAGGCCGCCACCTTCCACACGGCACTGGACGCCGGCCTCTCCCGGGACGACGCGCTGGCCGCCACGACGCGGCGCTACCGCGAGCTGATGCACAAGGGAGCCCCGGTGCACAGCTGGCCGGTGGGACTGCCGGAGCCGGTGCCGCTGAGTTGACGCCGCCGCAGGGGTGAGACCCCGCTGCCGCCATACTGATCCGACAGGTCGGTGAACTGGAGGCAGGTGTGCAGGCGGAGGCGAGCCCGGCGGGCGATTCCATTCCCCGGCAGGGGCTCTCGCGGCGGATGCTCCGCAACGAGACGCTGCTGGTCCTCGCGCTGTCGCTGGGCGCGAGCGGAGTGTCCGCGCTGATCAGCTTCATCGGGTCGGTCACCGAGCCGGGCGGGCTGAAGGACCAGGCGGCCACGATGAACGCCTCGGCCGCGCCCGGGCGTCCCTGGCTCGACCTGGCGTGGCAGCTCTTCGGGATCACCACGGCGCTCGTCCCCGTCGCGCTCGTCGCGCACTTCCTGCTGCGCGAGGGCGCGAGCCTGCGCACGATCGGCTTCGACCGCACCCGCCCGTGGCCCGACCTCGGCCGCGGGGCGGCGATCGCGGCGGTCATCGGCAGCACGGGCATCGCCTTCTACCTCGCGGCCCGCGGCCTCGGCTTCAACCTCACCGTGGTCCCCGAGGCGCTGCCCGGGGTGTGGTGGAAGTACCCGGTGCTGATCCTCTCGGCGATCCAGAACGCCGTGCTGGAGGAAGTGATCGTCGTCGGCTACCTGTTGCGCCGCATGGGCCAGCTGGGCTGGACCCCGGCGGCCGCGCTGGCCGGCAGCTCCGTGCTGCGCGGGTCGTACCACCTCTACCAGGGCATCGGCGGCTTCGTCGGGAACATGGTCATGGGTGTCGTCTTCGTCTACCTCTACCGCCGCTGGGGGCGCGTCGGCCCGCTCGTGGTGGCCCACTCGCTGCTCGACATCGGGGCGTTCGTCGGGTACGCGCTGCTGGAGGGCAAGGTGGGCTGGCTGCCGACCGCGTGAAGCAGGGCGGGAAGGGCGTACGGCACCGTCGTACGCCCCTTCGTGCGTCTCAGGCCAGCAGGTCGCCCTCGATGACGGTGACCGCCCTGCCGGTCAGCAGGGTGCGGTCGCCGCGCAGCTCCGTGCGGACGCGGCCGGAGCGTGGTGAGGCCTGGAGCCCGGTGAGGGCGGTGCGGCCCAGGCGCCCGGACCAGAACGGGGCGAGGGCGGTGTGGGCGCTGCCCGTCACCGGGTCCTCGTCGATGCCGACGTTCGGGAAGAAGCAGCGCGAGACGAAGTCGTAGCCCCGGGCGGGATCCTCGGCCCGGGCCGTGGCGATGACACCGCGCTGGGAGTGGGCGGCGAGGGCCTTCAGATCGGGGACGAGGCCGTGCACCGTCTTCTCGTCGGCGACCTCCACGAGCAGGTCGCCCACGTTCGGCCCGGTGTCGAGGACCGTGAGCGTCTCGGTGCCCAGGGCCTCGGCGAGGCGGGAGGGCGGGTCGAGCCGGGTGAGCGGGGCCGTCGGGAAGTCCAGTGTGACGGAGCCGTCCTCGGCGGGGGTGGCGACGAGGACGCCGCTGCGGGTGGCGAACCGCACCGGGCCCCGGTGGGCGCCGGTCGTGTGCAGGACGTGGGCGGTGGCGAGGGTCGCGTGGCCGCACATCGCGACCTCGGTCGCCGGCGTGAACCAGCGCAGCGCCCAGTCGGCCTCGGCGCTCTCGGGGAGCGGGTGGGCGAAGGCCGTCTCGGCGTGGTTGACCTCCAGGGCGACGTTCTGCAGCCAGGTGTCGTCCGGGAAGGCGTCCGCGCCGGTCAGGAGCAGGACCCCGGCCGGGTTGCCGGAGAAGGGGTGATCGGTGAAGGCGTCGACGATTCGGATCCGCATGCCCCGACGCTATGGCTCTCATGAAGCCGCGGGCCAAGGCCAATTCGTGAGCGCTGGCCCGGTTCTGCGGGCCGGCCCTGTCAGCCGGGCCTTGCCGTTCGACAGTCACCGATATATCGTTGAAGCATCGCGACAGGTCAACGATGGAATGGAGAGTGGTTGCGATGCGTACCCACGGATTCGAGCGTGGACACGGACACGGCGGTCCCCACGGCCGGGGCGGCTTCGAAGGGCTGCGTGCGGCCTTCGGTCCCTTCGGGCCGGGCGGTCCGGGCGGTCCGGGCGGCCCCGGCTGGGGCGGGCCCGGTGGACCGGGCTTCGGTTCCGGCCCCTGGGGTGGACGAGGGCGCGGGGGACCACGGGGGAGGGCGCGGCGCGGTGACGTACGGGCCTCGATCCTGGCCCTGCTGAAGGACCGGCCGATGCACGGCTACGAGATGATCCAGGAGATCGCCGAGCGCAGCGGCGGAGCGTGGAAGCCCAGCCCCGGCTCGGTGTACCCCACCCTCCAGCTGCTGGAGGACGAGGGGCTGATCGTCAGCGCCTCCGAGGGCGGCAAGAAGCTGTTCTCGCTCACCGAGACGGGCCGTGAGGCTGCCGGGGAAGGGCCCGAGGCGCCCTGGGAGGAGGCCTCCCGCGGGGTCGACTGGGAGGCCCTCGGCGAGATCCGCCAAGCCGGCTTCGGTCTGATGGAGGCCTTCGGCCAGGTCTGGAAGACCGGCAGCAAGGAGCAGCGGGAGAAGGCGCTCGGCGTCATCAACGACGCCCGCAAGAAGCTGTATCTGATCCTCGCCGACGAGGACTGAATCGCGCCGGAGGAGAGGCGCCCCCGGAGTCGCCCGGGGGCGCCTCGGCGTGCGGGGGTGTCAGGTCACCAGCCCGTCCAGCTTGCGCAGCGACTCGTGCAGGGCCGCCGTGGCCGAGTCCTTGAGCTTGCCCGCCATCAGGGACACCGTCGCGCCCGTGAACTCCCCGTCGATGCGCACCGTCGTGGCGTCGCCGTCGGGGGTGAGGGTGTAGCGCGTCGCGACGGTCACCGCCATCGGGCCCTTGCCACGGATGGCGAGAATCCGCGCCGGTTCCAGTTCCTTGACGGTCCAGTCCACCTCGGCCGGGAAGTTCATGAGCCGCATGTTCTCCCGGAACGTCGCGCCCACTTCCAGGGGCTCCGGACCGCCTGCCGGGAAGCTCGTGTGGGTCGCGTTCCACTCGCCGTGCGCGGACCAGTCCGTGAGCCTCGCCCACACCTTCTCGGCCGGCGCCCCGATGCGTGCCTCCGCGCTGACTTCGGCCATGCGACCACCTCTTCGTGTCGGGCTGGGTGCCGCGGAACGTAGCCGCGAGGGCCGCAATGTTCAATACTGACGAACTGTCAGTCATGCGGAGGTCTCCATCCGCATCTGCCTGATCTCCTCCGCAAGGAGGAGATTCCGGCCGGGGGAGTCCACTTCCCGTGGGACGCGAAGATGCTTCCCGCCGGGGATGACCCGGTCCGGCGGGACTGATGGGGTAGGGGATGTGCAATCCCGTACCCCCCGGCAGTCGGCCCATGAGCACGGCATTCAGCGCGTGGACAACGATGCCAGGCTCAGTGACGAGCTGGCCTCGGCGGTCGGCGGTGCCCGGCGCCGGGCCGTCCGGGACGGGGACCGGCAGATCGACACCGCCCATCTGCTCCACTCGCTGCTGGAGTCCGAGTCCGAGGTGCGTGCCCTCTTCGGTGACGGGCCGCAGATCGCGCGGCTGCTCGGCTATCTCGTCCAGCGCAGCATCGGCTACGGCCTGCGCTGGCAGAACGGTGTCGAGGACTCCGGTGCCGTCCCGGTGGTGAGGGAGACGGCGGGCTTCTCGCCGCTCGCCGCCGCGAGCATGGAGTACGCGTGCGAACGCGCCGCCCAGCGTGGTGGACCGGCCCGTGGCCCCGACCTGCTCGCGGCGATCGTCGCCGACCCGCAGGCGCGTGCGGTCGAGGTGCTCGAACGGGCCGGCGTCGACCCGCGCGAGGTGTACGCCCGGCTCAACGACCGGTTCGGCATCGCGCGGGAGTGCGGCGAAGCCGCTCACTGAGCGGCAGGGCGCGGGCCAGGTCGTCCCGTCCAGGCTGTGAGACAGGTGCCATAGGGGATGACGCTCCTGTCATGGCCTGCCATCATGTGCCGGTGCGTACCTCTGGCAGCAGCGTGAGCGGGCGCGGCAGGGGTGTGGGGCTCGGCCTCGCGCTGCTGTCCGCGGTGGCCTTCGGCGGATCCGGTGTCGCGGCGAAGCCGCTGATCGAGGCAGGTCTGGATCCGCTGCACGTGGTGTGGCTGCGGGTGGCCGGGGCTGCCCTGGTCATGCTGCCGCTCGCAGTGCGCCACCGCGCGCTGCTGCGACGGCGGCCCGGACTGCTCGCCGGGTTCGGGCTGCTGGCCGTCGCCGGTGTCCAGGCCTGCTACTTCGCGGCGCTCTCCCGGATCCCCGTCGGGGTGGCGCTGCTCATCGAGTACCTGGCGCCCGCGCTGGTGCTGGGCTGGGTGCGGTTCGTGCAGAAGCGGCCCGTGACGCGTGCCGCCGCGGTCGGTGTCGTGCTCGCGGTCGGCGGACTCGCCTGTGTCGTCGAGGTGTGGTCGGGCCTCGGCTTCGACGCCCTCGGGCTGCTGCTCGCGCTCGGCGCGGCCTGCTGCCAGGTCGGCTACTTCGTGCTGTCCGACCAGGGCGGCGACGCCGGGGACGAGGCGCCCGACCCGCTCGGTGTCATCGCCTACGGCCTGCTTGTCGGCGCGGCCGTGCTGACCGTCGTCGCCCGGCCCTGGACCATGGACTGGTCGGTGCTCCAGGGCACCGCCGGCATGGACGGCAGGCCCGTCGCCGCCGTCGTACTGCTGGCGTGGATCGTCCTCGTGGCCACGGTCGCCGCCTACGTCACCGGGGTGGTCTCCGTGCGGCGCCTCTCCCCTCAGGTCGCGGGGGTCGTGGCCTGCCTCGAGGCGGTCATCGCCACCGTCCTGGCCTGGGTCCTGCTCGGCGAGCACCTCTCGGTGCCGCAGATCGCCGGTGGGGCGATCGTGCTGGCGGGCGCGTTCATCGCGCAGTCCTCGACGCCGGCGAAGGGTTCCGCGCAGCCGGTGGCGAGCGGCGGGCCGGAAAGGGAATTGTCCGGGCGCGGCACCAGCGCCTAAGGTGTCGATCATGCCTTCGAACGCACTCGTTCTTCCGCCTCCGGCCGCCTGAGGCGGGCCCTCCGGATACCGCGCCCGGCGACTCGCCGCCGCGCAGAACGGTGCTGCCCGCAGACGAAGTCCGTGGACTCCTGATCCCGACCGATCGGGGACCCTTCCGAACTTCCGCGCACCGCCCGCCGCTTGTCGCGTGCGGCGCGTCGTGCGCGACTGCGGAGAGAACACGTGTCGAACACTGCCTCCGGCCTGCCCATCGGGCGAGGCCTCCTCTATCTGATCGTCGCCGGTGTCGCCTGGGGCACCGCGGGCGCGGCCGCCTCGCTGGTCTACCTGGCCAGTGACATGGGGCCCGTCGCCCTGTCCTTCTGGCGCTGCGCCGCCGGTCTCGTGCTGCTGCTCGCGGTCCTCCTGTTGCGGCCGCGTGCCGGAACCCCCGTGCGGGGACCGCTCGGCCGCCGGGTGCTACGGGCCGGGGTCACCGGGCTCGGGCTCGCCGTCTTCCAGACCGCGTACTTCGCGGCCGTCTCCGCCACCGGCCTCGCGGTGGCCACCGTCGTCACCCTGGGCGCGGGGCCCGTGCTCATCGCGCTCGGCGCCCGGCTGACCCTGGGCGAGCGTCTGGGCCGAGGCGGCGCCGTCGCCGTGGTGGGTGCCCTCGCCGGGCTCGGGGTCCTCGTCCTCGGAGGCGGGGCTACGACCGTACGCCGAGCGGGTGTGCTGCTGGCGCTGCTGTCCGCGGCCGCGTACTGCGTGATGACGCTGCTCACCCGCCGGTGGGGCCGCGACGGCGAGGGCGATGCCACTCGCACGACCGCCGGGGCGTTCGCCGTCACGAGCCTGTGCCTGTTTCCGTTCGCCCTGGCGGAGGGAGTGCTGCCGCACACCGAGGAGCCCGGCCGGCTCCTGCTCCTGCTGGTCTACGTCGCCGCAGTCCCCACCGCGCTCGCCTACGGCCTCTACTTCGCGGGCGCGGCCGTCGTGCGGTCCGCCACCGTCTCGGTGATCATGCTGCTCGAACCGGTGAGCGCGGCGGTGCTCGCCGTCGTCCTGCTAGGCGAGCGCCTCACGGCGGCGACACTGACCGGGACCCTGCTGATGCTCGGCTCGGTGACGGGCCTCGCGGTGGGGGAGGCGCGAGGTGCCCGGACGCGCCAGGATCCGGTGACGGCCGTGTGAGGCGGGGCCTCGCGGTCTACGCCTCCCGCCTGCGCGTGAGATGGTCGCGAGCCCTCGAGTCGCCCGGATTGCCGCGGGCCGCGAGACCCGCGGCAATCCGGTCCCGGACTTCGTCCGGCTTGTGGTTCGCGTACTTGAACTTCGCGCTTACGTCCGTCACTTCGAGGCGCAGGCCGCGGATGCCGGCGAGCATCCTGCCGTACGGGGCCTCACCCGCCGCTGCCCGTGCGGAGCCGCCCTGCGGCTGGAAGTGGTCGACCTGGCGGTTGAGGAGCGCGGCCTTCTCCGCCGGGTCGTCCACGGCATGGGCGCGGCAGCGGAGCTGGACGGCCGCGTAGAAGCTCGTCGGGACGCCGTGCTCGGGCGGGACGTCCGGTGCGGCCTGCCAGGGGCCGGGCACCTACACGTAGTCGTCGACGACGCTCAGCAGGACGTCCGGGTGGGCCTTCAGCGCGGGCCAGAGTGGATTCGGACGGGCGAGGTGGGTGACGACCTCGCGGCGTCCTGCGTCGTAGGCGAAGTGCAGGGGCTGGACGTGGGGCGGGTCGCCGGGCAGGCCGTTGACGGCGACCTGGCCGAAGTCGTGACCGGCCAGCCACCGTTGCCATTCGGTGCCGCAGCGGGGCGCGTCCCAGGGGTGGATCAGCATCACAGGGCCCCGAGGTAGCCGGGCAGTCCGGTGCCGGGGGCCAGTCCGGGGTCGGGGGCCGGCGTGCCGTAGGTGCGCTGCACCGGGACGACCCCGGCCCAGTGGGGGAGGGCGAGGTCCTCCGGTTCGTCGTTCACCCCGCCGGTGCGCAGCTTCGCGGAGACCTCGTCCAGGTCCAGGCGGATCAGCGCGGTGGCGGCCAGCTCCTTCTTGTCGGCGGGGCGCGAGTCGGCGGAGCGGCCGGGCACGACGTGGTCGACCAGCGCGTCCAGGGCCTGCCGCTTCTCCTCGGGGTCCGTCACGTCGTGGGCGACGCCGTGTACCACCACGGAGCGGTAGTTGATCGAGTGGTGGAAGGCGGAGCGGGCCAGGACCAGACCGTCGACGTGCGTGACCGTCAGGCAGACCGGGAGGCCCGGGTCGGCCTGGCCGGCCGCACGCAGCGGACGCGAGCCCGTGGAGCCGTGCACGTACAGCCGTTCGCCGACCCGGGCGTACAGCGTGGGCAGGACGACCGGCGCCCCGTCGCGGACGAACCCGAGATGGCAGACGTAGGCCTCGTCGAGTATCGCGTGCACCAGGTCCCTGTCGTACGAGGCGCGGTCCGGGGAGCGGGTGGGGACGGTGCGGTCGCTCGGGGTGTAGCTGGTGCCGGGCTGCGACGGCGTCTGCGTGGTCCCCTGCATGGCGTCCTCCATTGTGCTAGTGCATAATTGGCTTTGTGCTAGGAGAGTATCCGATCAGTGGGCGTCGCGCAGCGGACATTTCCGCGAGCGTCGAGCGTGCGGTAGGGGCCGGTGAGCTGCGGCCGGGGCAACTGCTTCCCCCGATGAGGGAGTTGGCGGAGCGGCTGGGGGTGAACCCCAACACGGTCGCGGCCGCGTACCGGACCCTGCGCGAGCGCGGGGTCATCGAGACCGCGGGCCGCCGCGGCAGCCGGGTGCGGCCCGCCCCGGCGACGACCGGGCGGGACCACTTCAGGGTGGATGTCCCCGAGGGCGTGCGGGACGTCGCGCAGGGCAATCCGGACCCGGCGCTGTTGCCGCCGCTCGCGGACGCCTTCGCGGCGGCGGCCGCCGAGGGCGACCAGGCGCCCGTCCTCTACGGAGACCTGCCCGTGGAGCCGGAGCTGGCCAGGATCGCGCGGGCCGGACTCGATGCCGACGGGGTGCCGGACGGGCCGCTCGCCGTGGTCTCCGGGGCTCTCGACGGCGTCGAGCGGGTGCTGGCGGCCCACCTCAAGCCCGGTGACACCGTCGCCGTCGAGGACCCCGGCTGGGGCCGCACCCTCGATCTTGTGCCGGCGCTCGGGCTGCGGACCGTCCCCGTGGGTGTCGACGACGAGGGGCCCCGCGCGGAGGATGTGCGCCGGGCGCTGGAGGCCGGGGTCCGGGCCCTGATCGTCACGGACCGGGCGCAGAACCCGACCGGCGCCGCGGTGAGCGCCCGGCGTGCGAGGGCCCTGCGAGGCGTGCTCCGGGAGCACCCGGAGGTCCTGCTGGTCGAGGACGACCACGGTCACGGCATCGTCGACGTGCCCCTGCACCCCCTGGCCGGTGTCACACGGCACTGGGCGTTCGTGCGCTCGGCCGCCAAGGCCTACGGCCCCGATCTGCGTCTCGCCCTGCTCACCGGGGACGCCGTCACCGTCGACCGGGTCCGGGGGCGGCACCGGCTCGGGCCTGGCTGGGTGAGCCGGCTGACGCAGCGGGCCCTGGTGCGGCTGTGGGCCGACGGCGCGGTGGACACGGCCGAGGTGGCGGCGTCGTACGGGCGGCGGCGTGACGCGCTGGTCGGGGCGCTCGAACGGCGCGGTGTCGCGGCGTGCGGGCGCAGCGGCATGAACGTGTGGGTGCCCGTGCCGGACGAGACCGGCGCCGTCGCCCGGCTGCTGCACGCCGGCTGGGCGGTGGCCCCCGGGGCCCGCTTCCGGCTGACCGCGCCGCCCGGCATCCGGGTCACCGTCTCGACGCTCGCCGCGGGCGAGGTCGAGACGCTGGCCGACGCGATCGCGTCGGCCCTCGGGCCCGCCCCCGCGCGGAGCTACGACTGAGACCCGGCTTGGGTCCTCCGGCCCCGCGCGCGGACCACGGCTGAGGTGTGGCTTCGGTCCTCGGGCTGCGTGCGGAGTCATGGCTGAGGCATGGCCCCGGTGCCGGAACCGCGCGGAGCTGTGGCTGAGAGCCGGTGTCCTCCGGCCGGCGCCGAGTCATGGCTGAGGCATGGCCCCGGTGCCGGAATCACGTGCGGGCCCGTCTGCCGCAACCCCGTGCGGAGCTACGGCTGAGACACCGGCCGGGGCTTCGGGCGCAGCTGTGTGAGTGCCGCCCCCGTCAGCACGATCACCGCCCCGACCGGCGTCGACCAGGCGAGCGTCTCGCCGAGGAGGGTGACGCCCGCGGCCGTGGCGATGACCGGGATGAAGTATGTGACCATCTGGGCGGTCGTCGGGCCGACCTCGGCGACCAGGCCGTACTGCAGGAGCACCGCCAGGCCCGTGCCCAGTGCGCCCAGGGCCGCGATCGCCAGCAGCGGCACGACGGAGACGCGGGTGGGCAGGGTCGTGGACAGCGGGGTGACGACGGCCAGCTGGACCGTCGCGAGCAGCAACTGCGCGCCGGTCATCGACAGGTGCGAGTCGCGGGTGCCGGCCAGGGTGCGCCGGACGTAGATCCAGCCGATCGGGTAGCTGAGGGAGGCGAGCAAGGCCAGTGCCGTACCGGTGGCGTCCACGCCGTGGAAGCCCTGCCAGGCGCCCAGCACCGTGAGCACTCCGAGGAAGCCCAGCCCCAGCCCCGCGACCCGCACCCGGGTCGGGCGGTCCTCCGACAGCGCGACCAGCGACAGCGCCATGCCCCACAGTGGTGAGGTCGCGTTGCAGATGCCCGCCAGCGTGGACGGGATGGTCAGCTCGGCGTACGCGAACAGCGAGAACGGCAGGGCGTTGAGCAGGAACGCGGCGACCGTCAGATGCCCCCAGACCCGCGCCCCGCGCGGCAGCCGCTCGCGTCGCATCGCCATCGCGGCGGCCAGCACCGCCGTGCCGAACACCAGTCGGCCGAGCGTCACCTGGAACGGTGCGTACCCCTCGGTGCCCACCTTGATGAGGAGGAAGCTGAAGCCCCAGATCAGGGACAGGGCGACGAAGCGGAGGCGCCAGTCGAGGCGGCGGCGGGGCGGGGCGGACGGGGCGGTGGCGACCCGGCCTGGCGAGGTGGTCACGGTGCTCATGGCAGCCACGATGCGGCAGCAGAACCTCGTAGCACAATCGAGATTTCGCACCCGGTACCGCGTAGCATTGCTTACATGTTGAACCTGGAGCGCCTGCGCACCCTCGACGCCCTCTCCCGGCACGGCTCGGTCAGCGGCGCGGCCGAGGGGCTGCACATCACGACGTCCGCCGTCTCGCAGCAGCTGTCCAAGCTGGAGAGGGAGGTCGGCCAGCGGCTCCTCGCCAAGAACGGCCGGGGCGTACGGCTCACCGACGCGGGCCGGCTGCTCGCCGAGCACGCCGCGCGCATCCTCTCCCAGGTGGAACTCGCCCAGTCCGATCTGGAGGCGCAGCGCGGGCAGGTCGTCGGTGAGCTCAGAGTGTCGGCGTTCCCGACGGCCGCACGGGGGCTGTTCCCGCTCGCGCTGTCCGCACTGCGCGAGCAGCACCCCGCGCTCCGGCTGCGCTCCTGCGAGCTCGAACCGGAGCAGGGCATCGCCGGAGTCGTGCGCGGCGACCTCGACCTCGCCGTGGTGCTCGACTGGTACAACAAGCCGATGGCGCTGCCCGACGGCCTGGTCAAGGCGTCGATCCTGGACGACCCGGCCGAGGTCGCCCTGCCGGTGGACCATCCGCTCGCCGGGCGTGAGGAGGTGGATCTCGCCGAGTTCGCCGACGACGAGTGGATCACCTGGGGCGAAGGGGAGTTCTGTCACGAGTGGCTGATGTTCACGCTGCGTTCCAAGGGCGTCGAGCCGATCGTCGGCCATCGCGCCGCCGAGAACCACACGCAGCTCGCGCTGGTCGCCGCGGGCCTCGGGGTGTGCATCGCCCCGGTGCTGGGCCGCCGTCCCGTGCCCGCCGGGGTCGTGACCGTCCCCCTCAGGCAGCGGGTCCGGCGGCACGTGTACGTCGTCTGGCGCGCGGACGCCGACCGCCGCCCGTCGATCCGGGCCGCGGTGGAGGCCCTGCGGGCGGCGGGGGAGAGCGTCGCCTGAACGTTGCCGGGGAGTGCTACTGCCCGGCCAGTTTGCGGAAGTCCCAGGAGACGATCTTCTCCGGCGTCAGACGGACCCACGCGTGCCGGCCGTCGTGCGGCATCTCCTCCAGACCGAAGTTCTTCCGCGCGAACAGCGTCTCCGGCACGTCGAGTTCGGCGCGCAGCTCGCCCGTGCGCGGGATCTCGCCCACGAACTCGACCGTGCCGGACAGCTCGGCGCCCCGCAGCTCGTCGTACTCCTCGCCGGTGTCGACCACGATCGCCACCCGGGGGTCGCGCCGCAGGTCGGCCCACCGCTTGCTGCGCACGACCGAGTACAGCCACATCGAGGCGCCGTCCCAGGCGAACCACAGCGTGCTCACGTGCGGGGCGCCGTCGGCCGACACGGTGGCGACCCGGCAGGTGCGCTGGGTGGTCAGGAAGTCGTCCAGTTCACCCGGCGTCATCATGATCTTCCGGCCTCTGCGCTGCTGCTGAGTAACGGTCATGCGCCCCCTCTTTCTCCCACGTCGTGCCAGAGGAGAGATCCTCTGACATCACGTCAGAAAAGGATGGGTGCTCTTCCGTCCGTGCGCAATGGTGGCTACGCTCACCCGCCCGGCCGCCGGTGACAGGGGGAGACGTGCCCTCGTACGAAGTGCTCAGCGAGCTCCTCGAACCGCGCACCACCGTGCTGCTCACCGTCGAGTGCCAGGAGGGCGTCGTCGGGGAGGAGAGCGCACTGCCCGCACTCGCCGAAGAGGCACGTGCCGGCGGTGCCCTCGCCAACGTCGCCCGTCTGGTGGCGGCCGCCCACGACGGCGGCGTCCAGGTCGTCCACGCCGTCGCCGAGCGCCGTCCCGACGGCCGCGGCGCCGGAAGCAACGCCCGCCTCTTCCGCGCCGCCGCACGCCTGCCGGTCCAGCAGCTGACCGGCACACCGGCGGTGCGGGTGGCCGCCCCGATCGAGGTCGCCGAGGAGGACCTCGTCGTACGGCGTCTGCACGGCCTGTCGCCCCTGCAGGGCACCGACGTCGACCCGCTGCTGCGCAACCTCGGCTGCCGCACCCTGATCGTCACCGGGGTATCGGCCAACGTGGCCGTACCCAACGCCGTGTTCGACGCCGTGAACCGCGGCTACACCGTCGTCGTCCCGGCGGACGCCATCGCGGGAGTGCCTTCCGACTACACCCCCGCGATGATCCGCCACACCCTCTCCCTGGTCGCCACGGTCGCGGCCACGGACGAGGTGCTGGCGTGCCTGGAGCGTCCGCGTGGAGTCAGGCGAGCGTGATGGAGTCGCCGTTCACGGTCACCTGTTTCGCCTCCAGAGGCTTGACCGCGGGGCCCTTCTTCACGCTGCCGTCGAGGACCGAGAACTGACTGCCGTGGCAGGTGCAGGAGATGATGTCGTCCTTGAGGTCCACCATCGGACAGTTCTGGTGGGTGCAGATCGTCGAGAAGGCCTTGTAGTCGCCCGCGGCCGGCTGCGAGACCACGACCTTCTCGTCCTTGAAGATCTTGCCGCTGCCCTCGGGGATGTCGGTGGTCTTCGCCAGCGCCGCACCGCCGGCCCCCGCTCCGGCGGACGAGCCGCCCCCTTCGTTCGTCGCGCCGCCGCCGCCGGCGCCCTGTTCGGTGGACGGGTCGGACGCCTTGTCCTCCGACCCGCACGCCGTCAGCGCCACGGTGAGTCCCGCCGCGCCAGCCGCCGCCACGACGGTGCGGCGGCTCGGTCCCGACATCGGCTGAACTGATTCGCTGGTCATGCTGACGTTCCTTCCGGGGATTCGTGATCTGCCGAGAGGTACGGCCCTCGCGGACCGGCTGTTCAGACCATGTCGAAATCCTGACCCGTTCGCGGAATGGCACGGGTAAAGCGGAGCTGTCGGTTCGCTGTCGGATTCCCGCCCGCCGCCGCGAGGCCGTCGCCGCGGCCGCCGCGTACGTCGGTAACCTGGGGCGATGCTCAAGGAAGTGATCGCGACCCGTTTCATCGCGCCCCTGCGCGAGGGTGGTTCGCTGCCGGGCCTGGTCGAGGCCGACGACCTCGGCACCTACGTCCTGAAGTTCACCGGCGCGGGACAGGGCCGTAAGACACTCGTCGCCGAGGTGGTCTGCGGGGAACTCGCCCGCCGGCTGGGGCTGCGGACGCCGCGCCTGGTCACCGTCGAGCTCGACGCGGAGCTGGGGCTGGGCGAACCGGACGAGCAGGTGCAGAGCCTGCTCCGCTCCAGCGGCGGCACCAACCTCGGCATGGACTTCCTCTCCGGCGCGCTCGGCTTCGACCCGCTGGCGTTCGAGGTGAGCCCCGAGGAGGCCGGCCGGGTGGTCTGGTTCGACGCACTGATCAACAACGTCGACCGGTCCTGGCGCAACCCCAACCTGCTGAGGTGGCGGGGCGAGTTGTGGCTCGTCGACCACGGGGCGACGATGATCTGGCACCACAACTGGCAGGGCGCGGAGGCCTCCGCGGCCCGCCCGTACGACGCCTCCGACCACGCACTGGCGTCCTTCGCCCCCGAGGTCGCCGCTGCCGCCGCCGCGTTGGCGCCCCTGGTCACCGAGGAACTCCTCGCGGACGTCACCGCCCAGATTCCGGACGCCTGGCTCACGGACGAACCCGGCTTCGCCGCGCCGGACGACCTGAGGCGGGCCTACGCGCGCCCGCTGCTCGCACGGGCCGCCGTCATCCACGACCGTATCCAGGGGCTCAAGTGAACGACCGGCACATCATCAGGGGCGGGCCCCGGGGCCGCCACGTCTACGAGTACGCCGTCCTGCGCGTCGTCCCGCGCGTCGAACGCGGCGAGTGCGTCAACGCCGGGGTCCTCGTCTACTGCCGCGCCGCGTCCTACGTCGGCGTCCGCACCCACCTCGACGAGACCCGCCTGCTGGCCCTCGACCCCCGGGCCGATGTGGCCGGTGTCCGAGCCGCCCTGCGGGCCGTGGAAGGCCTGTGCGCGGGCGGCCCCGCGGCCGGCCAGGCGGCCTCCGACGACCCGGGCCGCCGCTTCCGCTGGCTCGTCGCCCCCCGCTCCACCATCGTCCAGCCCGGCCCCGTGCACACCGGCCTGACCACGGACCCGGCAGCGGAGACCGAGCGGTTGCTGGACCTGCTGGTGAGGTGACGTCTGCCCCGCCCCAGCGATCAGTGCCGACGACGCCTCACCACGTAGCCGGCCGCGAGGGCGGCACCCGCCGCGAAGGTCGGGCCGAACCCCGCCTCCCGGTCGCCCGGCCCGGGGACACCGCGCTCCCGAGTCCGCCCCGCACGCCTCGGGAAGGGGCGGCGGTGGGAGTAGTGGTGCCTGGCGGAGGTGGTGGGGGAGACGAGCCGCGGTGGGCCAGGGCCTCACACGCGATGCCGCCGTCCGGGCCCCGATCCTCGTCGAGTCTGTGGGGACCGCCCGGATGCGCGTCGAAGACGGCCTGTGCGTCCTCCTGGAAGGAGAAGTTCGCGGCAGTCCAGGTCCTGCAGGGCATGAGCGGAGTCGGCCGGCGGCACGAGCGCGGCGATCGCGAACAGCGCGCCTGTGGCACCGATGCGACGGCGCACCGGGCGCCTCCCCTCCGGCCACGGGTGGCTCGCGCTCCGACGCCGGGCGCCGAGCCGTGCTGCGGCGCGCGGCCGTACGCCGGTCGGGTGTCCCTGGGGGACGCTGCCGGGCAGGTGGTCCCGGGTAATGGATCACATGCCGCCCCGGGCCGTTGACACCGCGTGCCAGGGCTTCTAGCGTCACACCCACTGAAGGTACTAAGCGGTCGCTCACCTGAGGAGTAGCAGTCATGTCCACCACTGAGCAGCGGGTTGCCGTCGTGACCGGTGCCGCGCGCGGCATCGGTGCCGCCACCGCCGTACGACTGGCCGCCGAGGGTCGCGCGGTCGCCGTGCTCGACCTCGACGAGGCGGCCTGCAAGGACACCGTCGAGAAGATCACCGCCGCGGGCGGCAAGGCCGTCGCGATCGGGTGCGACGTCTCGGACGAGGCACAGGTCGAGGCTGCCGTCGCCCGGATCGCCGAGGAGCTCGGCGCGCCGACGATCCTGGTCAACAACGCGGGCGTGCTGCGCGACAACCTGCTGTTCAAGATGAGCGTCTCCGACTGGGACACCGTCATGAACGTGCATCTGCGCGGCGCCTTCCTGATGTCCAAGGCCTGCCAGAAGCACATGGTGGACGCGGGCTTCGGCCGGATCGTCAACCTGTCGTCGTCGTCCGCGCTCGGCAACCGAGGCCAGGTGAACTACTCGGCCGCCAAGGCGGGCCTGCAGGGCTTCACCAAGACCCTCGCCAAGGAGCTCGGCAAGTTCGGCGTCACCGCCAACTCCGTCGCCCCCGGCTTCATCGCCACCGAGATGACCAAGGCCACGGCCGACCGCGTGGGCATGGGCTTCGAGGACTTCAAGGCCGCCGCCGCCACGCAGATCCCGGTGGCCCGGGTCGGTGAGCCGGAGGACATCGCCAACGCCATCGCCTTCTTCACCGGCGAGGCTGCCGGATTCGTCTCGGGCCAGGTGCTGTACGTGGCCGGCGGACCGCTCGACTAAGGGACGAAGAACATGACTTCCGTGGAACTCTCCGGCAAAGTCGCCCTCGTCACGGGGGCCAGCCGCGGCATCGGCTACGGCGTCGCCGAGGCCCTGGTCGCGCGTGGCGACCGCGTGTGCATCACCGGCCGCAACGAGGACGCCCTCAAGGAGGCCGTTGAGCAACTCGGCGCCGACCGCGCGGTCTACGTGGCGGGCAAGGCGCACGACGAGGCCCACCAGGCCGTCGCCGTCGAGCGCACGATGGAGGCCTTCGGCCGCGTCGACTACCTGATCAACAACGCGGGCACGAACCCGGTGTTCGGGCCGATCGCCGACCTCGACCTGAACGTCGCCCGCAAGGTCTTCGAGACCAATGTCGTCTCGGCGCTCGGCTTCGCCCAGCGGACCTGGCACGCATGGCAGAAGGACAACGGCGGCGCGATCGTCAACATCGCCTCCGTCGCGGGCCTCTCGCCCTCGCCGTTCATCGGCGCCTACGGCGTCAGCAAGGCGGCGATGATCAACCTGACCGTGCAGCTCGCGCACGAGTTCGCGCCCAAGGTCAGGGTCAACGCGATCGCCCCCGCCGTCGTGAAGACCAAGTTCGCCCAGGCGCTCTACGAGGGCCGCGAGGAGGAGGCCGCCGCGGCCTACCCGCTCGGCCGGCTCGGCGTGCCCTCCGACATCGGGGGCGCGGCCGCGTTCCTCACCTCCGGGCAGTCCGACTGGGTCACCGGCCAGACGCTCGTCGTGGACGGCGGCATCTTCCTCAACGCCGGAACCGGCTGACGCGGACCGCGCGTGCGGATCGGCACGGGCGTCCGTTGACAAGAACGGCGCCCGTGTCGGCGTAAAAGCACCGCAAAGGGCGATGACAACGTCGTCAAAGGTTTATCGATCAAGAGGTCACGTCCCGGGAGGGGCAGGGGGCGCGGCACTGCGGTATGGTCTGCCGACCCTTGGTATGGCAGATCGAGGAGCGTGCGCGTGTTCAAGCGGAACCGGTACCTGTGGCAGGTGGCGGCCATCGCGTCCATATCGTCCCTGCTCGCCGGGTGCGGCGTGCTGTCTTCCGACACACCGGAGGACGAGGGACCGATCGTCGTGGGCACCACCAGTTCCCCCAGCACGCTCGACCCTGCCGCGGCGTGGGACAGCTCATGGGAGCTGTTCCGCAACATCTACCAGACGCTCCTGAGCTATCCGACCGGCGCGAGCGAGCCCCAGCCGGACGCCGCCGAGCAGTGCGGATTCAGCGACTCCTCCCACCAGGTCTACCGCTGCGAGCTGCGCGAGGGCCTGAAGTTCTCCAACGGCGACGCGCTCGACGCCCAGGCCGTGAAGCACTCGTTCGACCGGATCCGCAAGATCAACGTCAACGGTGGTCCCGCCGGTCTGCTGGGCAGTCTGGAGCGGGTCCAGGCGTCGAACGAGCGTGAGGTGATCTTCCACCTCAACAAGCCCGACGCCACCTTCCCGTTCGTGCTCGCCACCCCCGCCATGTCGATCGTGCCCCCGGAGGACTACCCGGAGGACAGCCTGCGCGAGGACGGCGACGTGGTCGGGTCCGGGCCGTACACCCTCGACTCGTACGCCGAGGGCAAGGAGGCCGTCCTCGTCCGCAACGGTGCCTACAAGGGCTACGCGGAGCGCCGGAACGACGCGGTGACCGTCCGCTACTTCCAGGACTCCGCCACCATGGTGAAGGCCTTGCGGGACAAGAAGATCGATGTGACCTACCGCGGTCTGGCCGCCGGGGACGTCGTCGATCTCCAGAGCAAGTCCTCCAAGGACGAGGACATCCAGCTCGTCGAGGGCACCGGCACCGACATCAACTACCTGGTGTTCAACCCGAAGGACTCCTGGGCCAGCAAGAAGGCCGTGCGCCAGGCGATCGCGCAGATCGTCGACCGGGCGGCGATCGCCCACAAGGTCTACAAGGACACCGTCGACCCGCTGTACTCCATGGTCCCCAAGGGCCTCACGGGCCACACCACCGGCTTCTTCGACGACTACGGCAACCCCGACGTCGCCAAGGCCCGCAAGATCCTCACCGAAGCGGGCATCAACCAGCGCGTCCCGCTCACCTTCTGGTACACGAGTGACCGCTACGGCTCCGAGACCGCCGAGGAGTTCAAGGAGCTGGAGCGCCAGCTCGAGGACTCCGGCCTGTTCACGATCAGCCTGAAGAGCCGCCCCTGGAAGACGTACGTCGAGGGCTACCAGAAGGGCGAGTACCCGGTGTTCGGGCGCGGCTGGTTCCCCGACTTCCCGGACGCCGAGAACTTCATCGCGCCGTTCGTCGGCGACCAGAACGCCCTCGGTACGCCCTACCCGGCCCCCGAGATCACCGGCGATCTGCTGCCCCGCTCGCGCCGGGAGAGCGACCGCGCGAACGTGGAGAAGGAGTTCGAGGAGGCCCAGCGGATCCTCGTGGACGACGCGCGGCTGCTGCCGCTGTGGCAGGGCAGGCAGTACGTGGCGGCCAGCCGGGACATCTCGGGCGCGGAGCGGGCCATGGACCCGTCCACGATCATGATGTTGTGGGAGCTGCACCGCAAGACCGCCTGGTAGGCGCGCGGCACCGGGTTCCCCGGGCACGTTGTCAGTGGTCGCCGGTAGGTTCTGTGGCCTGGAAGTGACCGCACATCGTGAGGACGTTGACGTGACCGACATCGCCATGCTGCCCGAGTCCTGGCGCGGAGTTCTGGGCGACGAGCTGCAGCAGCCCTGGTTCAAGGAGCTGACGGAGTTCGTCGAGGAGGAGCGGGCGAAGGGCCCCGTCTACCCGCCGCGCGAGGAGGTCTTCGCCGCGCTGGACGCCACGCCGTACGAGGAGGTCAAGGTCCTGGTCCTCGGTCAGGACCCCTACCACGGCGAGGGGCAGGGGCACGGGCTGTGCTTCTCGGTCCGGCCGGGTGTGCGGATTCCGCCGTCCCTGCGCAACATCTACAAGGAGATGCACCAGGAGCTGGGTACGCCGATCCCCGACAACGGCTATCTCATGCCGTGGGCCGAGCAGGGCGTGCTGCTGCTCAACGCGGTGCTCACGGTCCGTGGCGGTGAGGCCAACTCGCACAAGGGCCGCGGCTGGGAGAAGTTCACCGACGCCGTGATCCGGGCGGTGGCCGAGCGCCCCGACCCGGCGGTCTTCGTGCTGTGGGGCAACTACGCGCAGAAGAAGCTTCCGCTGATCGACGAGTCCCGGCATGCCGTGGTCAAGGGTGCCCATCCCTCGCCGCTGTCGGCGAAGAAGTTCTTCGGCTCGCGCCCCTTCACACAGATCAACGAGGCGGTGGCGGCACAGGGGCACACGCCGATCGACTGGGCGATTCCGAACCTGGGCTGAGGCGTGGCCGGCCGTACGTCCGTGACGGGCCGGGCCCGGCGGTGTCCGGAGCCGCCTGAGCCGGATCGCCCCCGCCTGCGGTTAGCGTCGGCGGGAACAGCCGGCGAGTGCGCGGAGGCGTCGTGGCGGAGCGACAGGAGCAGGCGGCGCCGGATGCCGTGCTGACACGGATCGGGCAGGTCGTCATGCTGCACCACGCGGGGGACCGGGAGGAGGCCCGGCACCGGTTCCTCGGCCTGTGGGCGGAGATCGGCGAGCACGGCGACCCGCTGCACCGCTGCACCCTCGCCCACTACCTGGCCGACACCCAGGACGACCCGGCGGACGAACTGGCCTGGGACCTGCGCGCGTTGACCGCGGCCGACGAGGCCAGGGAGGAGGCCCTCGCGGTGACCGCGGTGACCGCGATCTACCCCTCCCTGCACCTGAACCTGGCGGACGACTACGTCAGACTCGGTCGCCGCGACGCCGCCCGCACCCACCTGCGGTGGGCCCGGGAAGCCGCCACCGCCCTCGCCGACGACAGCTACGGCGACGGCGTGTGGGCGGCCGTCGCACGTCTGGAATCCCGGCTGGGAGAGGGCGGCCCGGGGACATGGCGGCCGCCGCGGCAGCGGCCCTGACCCGGCGTCTCACCGCCCGTACGTGTCGCGGCAGATCGTCGCCTCCGGGCTGTCCGCCCGCCATCCCCCGTAGCGCCTGCCCAGCGCACACACGTCGGAGCTGTTCGGGACGCTCTCGTGGACGTCCTGCCGTACCGACTCCGAGACGTCCGGAAGGCCGGTGTGCGACCGCTGGGGGCTGTGCGGGGCGGGCTCGGGGTGTTCCGGACGGGCGGGGCGCGGGCGGACGTCGCGGTGGCCGGGCCGCGTCGTCCCGTGGTCCGACGCGACCGCGGGGGGCGCGGCCGGGCGGGACGACGTGGCCGGCTCCGCGCGGCGGCGCGCCTCCTCGATGAGTTGCAGGGCCTCACGGGCCGGCGCCTGCACGATCTGTGTCTCCGCCTCGCCCTCCGGCTGCGGCGCCGACGGCCGGGACGGAACCGCCGAGGGCCCCGGCGCGGGGGGATGCGGGACGGTCGTACAGCCGGAGAGGGCCGACACCGCCACGGTCAGCAGGAGCGTCGCTGTGGTGGTCGTTCGATGCACCCGCGCAACTCTGGTGCGTCCGGCCCGCGGTGGGACCGCGGACAGGCGGAGGATGCCCCGCACGGGTGATCTCGCGCCCCGTACGGAGGGCGCCGGAGTGACGGGGGTGACGTCAGTCGCCGGTCGCGCCGTCGATGCGCTCGCGGATCAGGTCGGCGTGGCCGTTGTGCCGGGCGTACTCCTCGATCATGTGGGTGTAGAGCCACCGCAGGTTGAACCGCTCGCCGGTGCGCCGGTGCCTGCCCTCGGTGATGTCGTCCAGGCCGAAGCGGGCAGCGTTGCGCCGGGCCGTCTCGATCTCGGCCTGCCAGGTGGCGTACGCCTCCTCCCAGGTGTCCGCCTCGGTGAGGTGGAACTCGCCGTCGAGGTCCTCGTCGCTCCAGTGGACCGGCTTCACGTCCTCGCCCGTCAGTACCCGGCGGAACCAGTTCCGCTCGACGTCCGCCATATGCCGCACCAGCCCCATCAGGGACAGCGTGGAGGGCTCGACGGCCGCGGACCTGAGCTGCTCGTCGCTCAGGCCCTCGCACTTCCAGGCGAGGGTCTGCCGGTGGAAGTCCAGCCAGCCCTGCAGCATGGTGCGTTCGTCGGCCGTGGTGGCGGGCATGCTGCGCTCGTTCGTCATGGACGCATCCTTTCCGAGCCGCCCGTGCCGCACCACAAGATTCTCAGCCCCCGAGCATCCCCTCCAGCAGTTCCCGCAGCCCGGTCCGCACGTCGTCCAGGCTCGGTACGTCGGCGCCGAACGACCCCGCCACACAGCTGAACATCAGCCCGTCCGCCCAGGCGATCAGCGACAGGGTGTGCCGGGCCGGGTCCGTCGAGCCCATGCCGGTGACCAGGGCGGTGAGCTGGTCCCGGAAGCGGGCGCCCGTGGCGTCGAAGTAGACCCGCAGCTCCGGGCGGCGCGTCGCCTCCAGGGCCAGTTCGTAGCGGGCGAGTGTGAGCGCGCGGTTGTTCGTCAGGGCCCGGTGGGCCGCCAGGGCCAGCGCGGCCGCCAGGGGACCGGCCCCGGCCCGGGGGTCCGGCATCTCGTGCAGGGCCAGCACCCGGGCCTCGCGGTCGGCCAGGCGCCGCACCGCCAGCTCCAGCAGGGCCTGCCGGGTCCGCGCGAGGTTCGACGTGGAGCCCTGGGGGAGTGCGGCGGCCTCGTCGACCGCCCGGTGTGTGAGGCCGCGCATGCCGCGCTCGGCCAGCAGGGCGAGGGCGGTGTCGGCCACGAGATCGGAGCGGGAGGGGCCGGCGGTGCGTTCGGACATGGGCCTCACGCTACCCGCTCGACTACAGGTGTAGTAACGTGACGGTGTCACTACAGGTGTAGTCGCAGGCGAGGAGGAGCCATGGCACAGTCCGGGCATGCCGTCGTGATCGGCGGCGGAATCGGAGGCCTGACCGCGGCGGTCGCCCTGCACCGGCGCGGACTGCGGGTCACCGTGCTGGAGCGGGCCCCCTCGCTGGAGCCGGTCGGCGCGGCGATCTCCCTCGCACCCAACTCCCTGCGCGCGCTGGACGTCATCGGCCTCGGCGACGAGATCCGCGACCTCGCGGCCTGGTCCGGGGACGGCGGGCTGCGCACCCCCTCCGGGCGGTGGCTCTCGCGAACCTCAGCCGACGCCGCCGCCGAGCGCTTCGGCGGCCCGCTCGTGCTCCTGCACCGCGCCACCCTCATCGCGAGCCTGGCCTCCCGGCTCCCACCGGGCACCATCCGCACGGGCGCCGCCGCGACCCTCGCCGACAGCGGTGACGCCGACCGGCCCGCCCGTGTCAGGACGACCGACGGAGTGCTGGAGGCCGACCTGGTGGTGGGGGCGGACGGCATCCGGTCCGCCGTACGCCACGCGCTCTTCCCCGGCCACCCCGGGGCCGTGTACTCCGGGTTCACCACCTGGCGGGTCGTGATCCCCGTCCCCGGCGCCGAGTTCGCCTCGCACGAGACCTGGGGCAGGGGCCGCATCTGGGGCACGCACCCACTCAAGGACGGGCGCGTCTACGCCTACGCCGCCGCGGTCACGCCCGCCGGCGGCCACGCGCCCGACGAGCGGGCCGAGCTGCTGAGCCGCTTCGGCGACTGGCACGACCCGATCCCCGCCGTGCTCGCCGCCGCCCGGCCCGAGGACGTCCTGCGCCACGACGTCCACCACATCACCACACCCCTGCCCGCCCACCACCACGGCCGGGCCGCCCTGCTCGGCGACGCCGCGCACGCCATGCCCCCGACCCTCGGCCAGGGCGGCAACCAGGCCATCGAGGACGCGATCGTCCTCGCGCACCACTGCGACGACCTGCCCGCATACACCGCCGCCCGGCTGCCCCGCACGACCGCCGTCGCACGCCGGGCCGTGCAGGTCGCCCACCTCAATCTCATGCGCAGCCGCGCCGGGATCGCCGTACGCAACACCGCCATGGCCACGCTGTCGAAGGCCGGACCCGCCCTGTTCCTCCGAGGGTTCGACGGCATCGCCGACTGGCGGCCGCCGCAAGGGGACACCGTATGCTCCGAGCAGACCCCGGCAGGCAACCGTTAGAGGAGATCAACCCGTGAAGGTCGGCTGCATCGGACTCGGCGACATCGCGCAGAAGGCCTACCTTCCGGTCCTCGCCTTCCAGCCCGGGGTCGAACTGCACCTGCAGACCCGTACGCCCGCGACGCTCGACCGGGTCGGCGAGGGCCTCCACGTCCCGCCGGAGCGGCGGCACACGGCCCTCGACTCCCTGCTCGCGGCGGACCTCGACGCGGCCTTCGTGCACGCGCCCACGCTCGTGCACCCGGAGATCGTGGCGCGGCTGCTGGAGGCGGGCGTACCGACGTACGTCGACAAGCCGCTCGCCTACGAACTCGACGACTCCGCGCGGCTGGTGGCGCTCGCCGAGGAGCGGGACGTGAGCCTCGCGGTCGGCTTCAACCGGCGCCACGCCCCCGGCTACACCCAGTGCGCGGACCATCCACGCGAGCTGATCCTGATGCAGAAGAACCGCATCGGGCTGCCGGAGGACCCCCGCTCGATGATCCTCGACGACTTCATCCACGTCGTCGACACCCTGCGGTTCCTGGTGCCCGGCGAGGTCGACGACGTGACCGTGCGCGCCCGCGTGCAGGACGGGCTGCTGCACCACCTGGTGCTCCAGCTCGCCGGGGACGGCTTCACCGCGCTCGGTGTGATGAACCGGCTCAGCGGTTCGGCCGAGGAGATCCTTGAGGTGTCCGGACAGGACACCAAACGGCAGGTCGTCAACCTCGCCGAGGTCGTCGACCACAAAGGTCAGCCGACCGTGCGGCGGCGCGGGGACTGGGTGCCGGTGGCCCGGCAGCGCGGAATCGAGCAGGCGGTGCTCGCGTTCCTCGACGCGGTCCGGGCGGGCAGGGTGCTCAGCGCCCGGGACGCGTTGGAGACCCATGAGTTGTGCGAGCGGGTGGTACGCGCGGTTCAGGAGCGGACCGCCTGAGCCGCAGGGTCCGTACGCCCTCTCCGGTGGCCCACAGGGCGAGGATCAGCATCGCCGCGTGCACCGTCCAGTCGCCGTGGCGGACGTAGGGCGTGGTGCCGTGGGCGAGGGGGATCTCGTAGGTCTGCGTGGCGGAGGCGTCGGTACCGAGCCACGATCCGATGCGCTGCCCGCTCGGGCCGTAGACGGCGGAGACGCCCGTCAGCGTCGCGTGCACCATCGGGCGGCCGGTCTCGGCGGCGCGCAGTGCGGCGAGGGAGGCGTGCTGCCCGGGCGCCCAGCTGTGCTGGAACGTGGAGGTCGACGACTGGCCGATCAGCACGTCGACGCCTTCCCGGGTGAGGTGGCGGGTCATGTCGGGGAAGGCGGTCTCGAAGCACACCAGCGGACCGACGCGCAGACCGTCCCCGATGTTCATCACGATCGGCTGCGAGCCGCGCCTGCGGTCCTCGCCCGCGGCCTTCCCCACGGAGGTGGCCCAGCCGAGCAGGGAGCGGGCCGGGATGTACTCGCCGAAGGGCACGAGCCGCATCTTGTCGTAGCGCTCGCCGGTCAGGCCGTCGGGCCCGACCAGGACCGAGCTCTTGTAGATGCCGGGCTGGTCGGAGCGCCGGGCGTCCACGTTGACCAGGATGTCGGCGCCCGTGGTGCGGGAGAGGTCCGCGAGCCGACGGGCGAGGTCGGGGCGGTCCCCGAGGTCGAAACCGACGCTGCTCTCGCCCCAGACGATCAGATCGACGCCCTGGCCGGCGAGGCGACGCGTGAGCTGTTCCTCGCGGGCGAAGCGGCTGTCCGCGCCGTCGACGACGCCCGGCTGCACGACGGCGACCCTGACCTGGCCGTCGACGGCGGGACGGGGCGAGAACGCCCAGGCGGCGGAGGTGGCGGCGGCCGTGGCGACCAGACCGGCCACGGCGGGCACCCGTGCCCGGCGGACCGCGACGAGGACGGCGACGGCGACGTTGACGGCCACGAGCAGGTAGCTGAGCAGCCACACACCGCCGACCGAGGCGAGCCGCAGCGCGGGTTCCGCCTGCCACTGACTGCTGCCGAGCATGCCCCAGGGCCCGCCGAGCCCCTGCCAGGAGCGGACCAGTTCGACGGCCAGCCAGCCCGACGGCAGCACCACGAGCGCCACCGCGACCCGCCCCCGGGAGGTGACGCCGCCGAGGAGACGGCGCACCAGCCAGCCCCACGGGCCCCACAGGGCGCCGAGGAGTATGGCGAGGAGGAACGTGAACACGTGCAGGCTCGGCAGCAGCCAGTGGTGCATGGCCAGCATGAAGCCGAAGCCGCCGCACCAGCCGTCGTACGCGGCCCGCCTCCCGGTCGGCGCGGTGCGCAGCAGCAGGAGCCAGGGGACCAGGGCGACGCAGGCGCACCACCACAGGGACGAGGCCGGGAAGGCGAGGACGGGCAGGGAGCCCGCGACGGCCGCGGCGGCCGAGCGGCGCCAGGTGGAGGTGAGCCAGTGGCCGAGCGTCTTCATAGGCGCCTCCTACCCCGCGGTGCCTCCAGTGTGCGCCCCGCGGACGATCTAGGACAGGGCGCCGGGTCAGTTGACCACAGGTGCCGTCCGCGGCCAGGGAAGGCGCCGCCACTTCTCCGATACGACCACCTCGCTCAGCCGCCAGCCGTCGCGCGTGCGCAGCGTTGCGAAGGCGTACCGGCCGCCGCACACGAAGTCGGGCGTGGGCCCCGCGGTGGCCATGGGGTTGACGTAGTCGGCCTGGACCTCGGCCGTGTCACCGGAGTCCTGCTCCCAGATCCCGAAGCGCACCCGCCGGTTGACGATCAGATGCTGCCGCACCGGGAACTGCCGCAGGCTCTCCGCGAGCCAGGCGGCGACCGCCCCGGCTTCTCCCTCGATGCCGCCGGCCGAGCGGTAGTCCGCCCGTCCCCGAGGGGCGAACAGCCCCCGGTAGGCCTCCCAGTCACCGTCGTCGACCGCCACCGCGTAGTCGGTGATCAACCCGTCGACGGCCAGCCGGTCCCTCACGGTGGCGAGCTCCACGCGCTGCGTCATCGGCTCAGTGTTGGGCATGGCGAGGGCCGGGCCAAGAGCCGTGCGTGAGTGATATTCGGTGGCCTCCGGGGGACGGGGGGCCCAGCCTGTCCTACGTGAACGATCAGAACGTGAACGGTCGGAACGAACCGAGATTCCAGGTGCGCGCCCGCCACACCGAGTCCACGATCACCGTCTACCAGGCCTACCGCCCGGAGATCGGCGGCCCCGCCGCCCGCCACGGGCGCTTCCCGGCCGCCTGGAAGCGGGAGCGCATGACATGGATCAAGCCGTCGTTCCTGTGGATGATGTACCGCTGCGGCTGGGGCACCAAGGAGGGCCAGGAGACGGTCCTGGCGATCGAGATCGACCGCGCGGGCTTCCTCTGGGCGCTGCGCAACGCCTGCCTCTCCCACCACGTCCCCGCCCTGCACGGCGACCGGGCCGACTGGAAAAGGCAGTTGAGGCAGGCGCCCGCGCGGGTGCAGTGGGATCCGGAACGGGACCTGCACCTCGGCCCGCTGCCGTACCGGTCGCTTCAGCTGGGGCTCGCGGGGGAGGCCGCCGCGCGGTACGCGGACGAGTGGATCGCGGGGATCGAGGACGTCACGCCGCTCGCCGCGCAGATCCACGGGCTGGTGCGGGCGGGGAAACCGGAATCGGCTGCGGAGCTGCTGCCCGAGGAGCGGCCCGTCGCACTCGACGACGAGGTGCTGGCGCGGCTGCGCGGCTAGTGAGGGGCGGGGCGCATGGGTCGGAGAGGGTGCTGCGGGAGGTGGCCGCGGGAGTGGCTCAGGCAGCCCTGACGACGCCGCCGCGGATCGCCGCCGCCCATTCGACGACGAGGAGCTCGTACTCCGCGCGCTCCTCGGCCGACAGGGTGCCGCCCGTGCGCTGCCACAGCGCACGGATCTCCTCGTTGACCTCGGCGGCGGGCCGCACGGAACCAGGGGTCAGGAAATCGGGGGACATGCGGACAAGCCTAGGGGCAGCCACTGACAGCCCGCTACCGGACGGCTACCCGATCCCTATGCGGTTGGTCACGAGACCTGGGTCACACGGCTCCGGATCAGCCCGCCGACTCCGCCGCGTGCGGGCTCAGGGCACCCACGCTGACCAGGACGATGATGACGATGCCGAGCACGATGCGGTAGTAGACGAACGGCATGAAGCTCTTGGTCGAGATGAACTTCATGAACCATGCGATCACGGCGTATCCGACACCGAAGGCGATGACCGTCGCGAAGATCGTCGGACCCCACGAGACGTGACCGCCCTCCGTGGCGTCCTTCAGCTCGAACACGCCCGAGGCGAGTACGGCGGGGATGGCGAGCAGGAAGGAGTAGCGGGCCGCGGCCTCGCGCTTGTAGCCCATGAACAGGCCGCCGCTGATGGTGGCGCCGGAGCGGGAGACGCCCGGGACGAGCGCCATGGCCTGGCAGACGCCGTAGATCAGGCCGTCCCGGACGCCCAGGTCCTCGAGGGCCTTGCGCTGCTTGGGCGCGCGGTGCTTGCCGCCGCTCTCGTCGCGGGCCGCGAGCCGGTCGGCGATGCCCAGGACGATGCCCATGCCGATCAGCATCGTCGCGGTGATCCGCAGATCGCGGAACGGTCCCTCGATCTGGTCCTTCAGCGTCACGCCGAGCACACCGATCGGGATCGAGCCGACGATGACCAGCCAGCCCATCCGGGCGTCGGGATCGCTGCGCAGCGACTTGTCGGTGAGCGAGCGCGTCCACGCCGAGAGGATCCGCCCGATGTCCTTGCGGAAGTAGATCAGCACGGCTGCCTCGGTGCCGATCTGCGTGATCGCCGTGAAGGCCGCGCCCGGGTCCTTCCAGCCCGAGAAGGCCGCCGTCAGCCGCAGGTGGGCGCTGGAGGAGACGGGGAGGAACTCGGTCAGCCCCTGGACGAGTCCGAGGATGAGTGATTCGAACCAAGACATGAGGTAGCGGAGTCCAAGTGCCGATCGTGGAACGGACGACGGGCGCACCGGGCCGCCGTTGCGATGAACGGGGGATCATGTGTGCCGAGGGGGAAGCGTAGCGTCCCCGGAAGGCCGCCCGGACACAGGGGTTTGGAAGCCGCTTGCGACCAGCGGCGATCAGGCCGCGGTGGGTCCGGTGACCGTGCAGCCGGGCGCCTGGGGCGGGCCGTGAGGTCCTCGTGACACGCGGCGTCGCCGTACACCCGGCGGGTGACGGCCGGGTCGAGCGCCTGGCCGCGGGAATGCTCCGGGTCCATCGGGCGGGCGCCGTCCGGCCGGAGGTGGCGGTCGCCCCACGCCATGAGGGCCATCAGCCCCGGCTCCCGTTTAGTCCGGCCTGCGTCGGCCGGTACTCGCAGCGCTGCGGGCGCTCGCTGTGGAGGTGCCTGGACAGGATCCCGGCGTCGACGAGCCGGCGCAGCCGAGTGGCCAGGACGTCGCGCGGGGCGCCGACGCCGGTACCCTCACCCAGGCTCTCGGCTTCGCTCGAGCAGGGGCCCCCATGGCGCGAGCGGCACCCGGCTGACGACGAGGCTGGTGCACGCGAAGCGGGAACGGGGCGCCCGGTACGCGCTGCAGACCGGGTGCGAGGCGGGCGGACTCGCCGACGGCATGGTGCTGGAACGAGTGCGAACCGGGCGGGCGTGACGGCGCGTCAGAGGTGGCGCAGCCGGTGCCGCTTGCGCCAGGCCACCACCACGCCCGCCAAGGCGGGCAGGGCGATGCACGCCAGGGCGATCAGGAAGGCGGGAGAGGTGGGGGCGGAGGCGCGGGCGCCCGCGACGACGTAGGCGGCGGTGTTCGGGATCGAGCCGAGGCCCGTGGCCAGCAGGAACGGCAGCAGCCCCATACGGGAGACGGAGGCACAGTAGTTCGCGGCCCAGAACGGCACACCCGGGAACAGCCGCACCGCCAGCATCGAACGGAAGCCGTGCCGGCTGAGCTGACCGTCCGCGGCCTTCAGCCAGCGCCCCCGCAGCAGCGGCCGCAGCGCGTCCTGGCCCAGCGCCCGGCCCAGGCAGAAGGCGATCCCGGCACCGAGCACCGTGCCCGCCAGAGCCACGCCGAGGCCGAGCTGCGAACCGAACAGCGCGCCCGCGGCGAGGTTCAGCAGCGGCCTCGGCACGAACGCCACGGTGCACACGCCGTACGCCACCGCGAACACCGCCGCTGCCGCGGCACCGCCGAGCTGCGGCGGCCAGCCTTCCGTCAGGAGCCGCTGCGGCTCGAACAGCAGCACCCCGCACGCGCCCGCGGCGAGCAGTACGACGAGCAGGGACAGCCGCGACCACGGGGAAAGAAGAACTCTCGTGCAGCGAGCGGCGAAACGGGTCGGTACGGCGGGCGAGGCGGTCGCTGCCGGGGGAACGGCGACGGCGAGCTCCGCGGTGGCGGCCAGGGGAGAGGCCGTGGCGGTGCCCCCAGAGCGGGTGGTGGCATCGAGCATCCGGTGACACTAACCGACATATGTGTGTGATCGCCGTATGGTTCGTCTCACCGGCGTCACAGGCAGCGGTGCGCAATCCCGTGCCCAGGCAACCGAAAACCATTCGACGTGCGGTAAAGCGTCGGCAATGATCGGCGACATGTTCCGGCACGCCTTCGCCCTCTCAGCATCCGTGGTCACGGATGCCCAGAAGGCTGCCGTCGTCGATCTCCCTGCCGTGACGGACGGCGCCCGAAGCTGACCCTCTCCGGTTCGTCCGGCGGACCCCGCAAGGGGAGGGTCGGGCAGGTCCTCGGGGTCCCACTTCCTTCTCCGCTGATCACAAGCTTCGAGGTCCAGCCATGTCCAAGACGGCCTACGTCCGTACGAAACCGCATCTCAACATCGGCACGATGGGTCATGTCGACCACGGCAAGACCACGCTGACCGCCGCCATCACCAAGGTCCTCGCCGACCGGGGCAGCGGCGCCTACGTGCCGTTCGACCGGATCGACCGGGCTCCCGAGGAGGCGGCCCGCGGTATCACCATCAACATCGCGCACGTCGAGTACGAGACCGACACCCGGCACTACGCGCACGTCGACATGCCGGGCCATGCCGACTACGTCAAGAACATGGTCACCGGCGCCGCCCAGCTCGACGGGGCGATCCTCGTCGTCTCCGCGCTCGACGGGATCATGCCGCAGACCGCCGAACACGTGTTGCTCGCCCGGCAGGTGGGTGTCGACCACATCGTGGTCGCCCTCAACAAGGCCGACGCGGGGGACGAGGAACTGACCGACCTGGTAGAGCTGGAGGTCCGGGACCTGCTCACCGCGCACGGCTACGGCGGTGACTCCGTACCCGTCGTACGCGTCTCGGGCTTGAGGGCGCTGGAGGGCGACCCGCGCTGGACGGCGTCGATCGAGGCGCTGCTCGACGCGGTGGACACGTATGTGCCGATGCCGGAGCGGTATCTGGACGCGCCGTTCCTGCTGTCGGTGGAGAACGTGCTGACCATCACCGGGCGGGGGACCGTGGTGACCGGGGCGGTCGAGCGGGGTGTGGTGCGCGTCGGTGACCGGGTCGAGGTGCTCGGGGCTTCCGTCGAGACGGTGGTCACGGGGCTGGAGACCTTCGGGAAGCCGATGGAGGAGGCCCAGGCGGGGGACAACGTGGCGTTGCTGCTGCGGGGGGTGCCGCGGGACGCCGTCCGGCGGGGGCATGTCGTCGCCGCGCCGGGGAGCGTGAAACCGCGGCGGCGCTTCTCGGCGCAGGTGTACGTCCTGTCGGCCCGGGAGGGAGGGCGGACGACACCGGTCTCCTCCGGGTACCGGCCGCAGTTCTACATCCGGACCGCCGACGTGGTCGGGGTGGTCGACCTCGGCGAGGTGGCGGTGGCCCGGCCCGGTGACACGGTCGCCATGACCGTGGAGCTGGGGCGGGACGTGCCGTTGGAGCCGGGGCTCGGGTTCGCCATTCGGGAGGGCGGGCGGACTGTGGGGGCGGGGACCGTGACCGTGGTGGGCTGAGGTTGTGGGGAGCCGCGGGAGCGTTGCGGCTGGTCGCGCCCACGCGGCGGAGCCGCACCTCGCCACAGCCCCGCGCCCCTGAGGTGCGTGGCCCCATCTCACGATAATGGGAGGGTGAAGGATCCCATTCCCGTGACCCGGACCACCGGTCACGGCACCGCCAAGCTGATGCCCGACGTCGACCGGGAACGGGCCTGGTTGCTGACCGTGGACGGGGCGCCGCAGTCCTACGTCGATCTCGACGAGCCCGCGCATCTGGAGTTCGAGTACACGCGGCGGCTCGGCCGTGTGCTGGATGTCGTGGCCGAGCCGGGACGGGCGCTGGACGTGGTGCATCTCGGGGGTGGGGCGCTCACGTTGCCCCGGTACGTGGCCGTGACCCGGCCGGGGTCACGGCAGGACGTCGTCGAGGCCGACCCGGGGCTGCTGGAGCTGGTGGCCGGGCATCTGCCGCTGCCGGCCGGTGCGAACATCGCCCTGCACGCGGCGGACGCACGGGTCTGGCTGGAGAACGCTCCCGCGGCCTCGGCGGACGTCGTCCTCGCGGACGTCTTCAGCGGGTCGCGGGTCCCGGCACACCTCACGTCGGTCGCCTACGTCCGTGAGGCCGCGCGGGTCCTGCGGGGGAGCGGCGTCTACCTCGCCAATCTCCCCGACGCCGCGCCCTTCGCCTTCCTGCGGTCGCAACTCGCCACCCTGGCCACCGCCTTCGACGAGCTCGTGCTGATCGCCGAGCCGGGTGTGCTGCGGGGGCGGCGGTTCGGGAACGCCGTGCTCGTCGCCGGGAATCGGACGATCGACGTGGCGGCCCTGGCCCGGCTCACCGCCGCCGACGCCTTTCCGGCCAGGGTCGAGCACGGCGCCGCCCTGCGGGAGTTCACCGGGAGTGCGCGGGCGGTGCGGGACGTGGACGCCGTGCCCTCACCCGAGCCCCCCGACGGGGCGTTCGGTATCGGCTGACGCGCGCTCGCACCGCCCTTCGCCACCTCTGCGGCCCAGCGACGCAGATGGCGTACGTCCGGTACGCACCGCACGGCCGCCGTGACCGGGACGACCAGGCCGGCGCAGCCCCAAGGGGCCGCCGAACGGCCGAAGGCCGCCTCCGCCGGGCCGGCCCCGGCCGTGGCGAGGGGAGCCAGCGCGACGGAGCCGAACCGGTCGTACGCCGAGACGCGGGAGCCGTAGAGGGCCCACCCCCGTTGCAGGGGCGGGCCCTCTCAGACTCCGGGTCAGTCAGCCGCCGGTCGGCTCGCCGTGCAGCCGGACCGTGCTGAGGATCTTCAAGACGGTCTTCTCGGGCACCTCGCCCTTCACGCCCTTCGCCCCGAAGAAGCTCCACGCGACGAAGTCGCCGGCGGAGTTCTTGAAGCCGAACGTGACCGCCTTGCCGTCGCTCGCGCACTTGCCCTTGTCGGGCGTGTTCTCCGAGTGCGCCCAGGCGACGCTGCCCTTCACGCCCGAGGCTGTGGTGTAGGGCTTGGCCTTGTCGTCGGCCTTGACGCTCTTCTTGTCCGGCTGCGTGTAGCCGCCGTACACCCACCAGGCCACCTGGTTGACCGCGACCTCGTCCGTGTCCTTGGCGCCGTCGGCGCCCTTGGTGCCCGCGCCGGCCAGCGCCTCGGTCTCGGTCCGGCCGTCCTTGTTGTCGTCGCTCGTGCACCACTCGGACTTGTAGAACGCCGGTGCCGACATGAGGATCAGCGGCTTGCCGTCGTCGGACTTCTCGTCCTCGAAGAAGACGGACGAGGTCGGGGAGGCCACCTCCCAGTCCGCCGGGACGTCGAAGGCCGTGCCCCACTTGGGGTTGATGACGACCTTCCAGCCCTTGACCGTGGGCTGCGCGGCCTCGCCGCCGCGGGGGTTGTCGCCCGAGGCGGGGGCGCTCGGCTCCTCGGCCGACGGGCTCGACGACGTCGTGCCGTTCTTGCCGCCGCCGTCCGCCGTGTCGTCCTTGTCGCCGCCCAGCACCAGGAAGCCGGTGACACCGGCCGCCACGACCACCGCCGTGGCGGCGATGATCGCGACCAGCTTCGTCCGGCTGCCGCCGCCACCGCCCTGCGGGGGCTGTGGCGCACCGGC
Organism: Streptomyces sp. NPDC057424; assembly: GCF_042803315.1. Classification (NCBI taxonomy): domain Bacteria; kingdom Bacillati; phylum Actinomycetota; class Actinomycetes; order Kitasatosporales; family Streptomycetaceae; genus Streptomyces; species Streptomyces sp. NPDC057424. The sequence continues at coordinate 26,454 of NZ_JBHVCP010000042.1, read as the reverse complement.
CGGCGCGGGGGTACCCCACTGCGGCTGCTGCCCATAGGGGTTGGGCTGCTGCTGGTACCCCGGCTGCTGGTACGGATTCGGCTGCTGGTACCCCGGCTGCTGGTACGGGTTGTTCGCTTGCGGGTTCTGCTCGCCCCCGGGCGGCTGCTGTCCTGGCCACATGGGCAGCCACCCTAGCCGCGCTCCGGACACGATTCGGTCACTGCCCGTGGACGGAGACGTAGCAACCCGGGGACAGGCCGGTGCGGATGTCGTGAGGACCGGTGCGGCGGTCGTCACACGGCCTGGTCACCCGTCTCTACTCGTGAGTAACATGCGGTCATGAGCGCAGACCAGATGTCGATCGGCGAGATGCTCGCCGCCACGGTACCCATGGCCCGGACCCTGAACCTCGAGTTCCTCGAGACCTCGCCGGAGCGGGCGGTGGTGTCGCTGCCGGACCAGGGCGAGTACCACAACCACGTGGGCGGCCCGCACGCCGGCGCGATGTTCACGCTGGGCGAGTCCGCGAGCGGGGCGATCGTCCTGGCCGCGTTCGGGGACCAGCTCTCGCGCGCCGTGCCGCTCGCCGTCAGCGCCGAGATCTCGTACAAGAAGCTGGCGATGGGCGCCGTCACCGCCACGGCCACCCTCGGCCGCCCGGCCTCCGAGGTCGTCGCCCAGCTGGACGCCGGTGAGCGCCCCGAGTTCCCGGTGACCATCGCCATCCAGCGGGCCGACGGTGCCGTGACCGGCGAGATGACCGTGGTGTGGACCCTGCGGCCCAACGGCTGAGCAAGCTGTGGCGTGTGCGGGGTCCCGGCCGGGTGCCGGGGCTTTCGCAGGTCAGGCCGCCACGTCCCGGTGCCCGGGGCGCGCGCCGTCCAGCTCCCCCAGGAACCCCCGGAGCCACGCCACGAACTCCGGCCCCAGGTCGGGCCGTTCGCAGGCCAGCCTGACCACAGTGCGCAGATAGTCGCCCTTGTCGCCGGTGTCGTAGCGCAGGCCCTTGAAGACGACTCCGTGCACGGTGCCGCCCGCGGCCAGCTCCTGCAGGGCGTCGGTCAGCTGGATCTCGCCGCCCCGGCCCGGCGGGGTGCGCTCCAGCACGGAGAAGACGTCCGGGTCGAGGACATAGCGCCCGATGACGGCGTAGCGACTGGGCGCGTGCTGCCGGGCCGGCTTCTCGACCAGGCCCGTGACGCGGACGACGTCCTCCTCGCCGGTCGGCTCGACGGCGGCGCAGCCGTAGAGGTGGATCTGCTCCGGCGGGACCTCCGTCAGGGCGACCACGCTGCCGAGCCGGCGGTCGCGGATGTCGAGCATCCGGCTCAGCAGGGTCTCGCGGGGGTCGATCAGGTCGTCGCCGAGGAGGACCGCGAAGGGCTGGTCGCCGACATGCCGGCGCGCGCACAGCACGGCGTGGCCGAGGCCCAGCGGGTCGCCCTGACGGATGTGGTGGATGCTCGCCAGCCGCGCCGGGTCGCGCACCGCGTCCAGCCGCACGGTGTCGCCCTTGGCCGCGAGGGCCTGCTCCAGCTCGAAGGCGTGGTCGAAGTGGTCCTCGATGGCCCGCTTGTGCCGGCCGGTGACCATCAGGACGTCGTCGAGTCCCGCCGTCGCCGCCTCCTCGACGACGTACTGGATGGCCGGCTTGTCGACGACCGGCAGCATCTCCTTGGGCGTCGCCTTCGTCGCGGGCAGGAAGCGGGTGCCGAGACCGGCGGCCGGGACGACCGCCTTGCGGACGGTGCGGGCGGGGGCGGCCGGGGCGGAACGGTGGGGGGTGAGCATGCAGCCCATGCTGGCGCGCGGAGATGAGAGCCCGCCGAGAGCAGCATGGGAGTGCGCTGTGGAGTTGGAGATTTCGTGGACCAACCGCCTTTGAGTGCACACAACTTGCGGCCCGCGGTGGCTGTGCTTTCGAAAGCCGGTGCGGATACCGCCGGTAACTTATCCGTATTCCCCGCGTCGTGAACTTGGGTCATCCGAACTCCTTGTTACCTGTGAGTCATGTGTGCGAAAGTGAGCCGCCTCACAGCCAAGCCCGCAGCTGACGCGGCATAGGTATGCACCAATCACGCACCTGCTTTCCGACGGACGCGCAATTCGCATGCCGTTCTGCGGCTGGAAGGAAATGGTTCCGTGCAATCCCCCTACCCCCCACGCCCGCCGTACCCGCCACGCCCCGGAGCGGGGCCCGCGGCGTCCGACCGCAATCTCCTCGCCCGGGTCGGCGAACCCGCTGAAGGACCGCACGCCGTCGCGCTGTTGCTGGCACGGCACTGGCGCGCGGTCTACGAATACGCCGTGATCTGCCTGGCGTCCTCGGAGGATTCCGCGTCGATGGCGGCGGCCGCCGCCTTCCGCAGGGAACTGGCCCGGCCGGGTGGCGGTGCTCTGCGTCCGCGGCTGCTCACGGCCGTCCGGGAGACGGTCGGGGAGTGGGCCGCCGACGACGGAATTTCCGGAGTACTGCCGGAACTCCGCAAAACCGTCGGCGCCCGCGGCCTGCGTGCCGCCCGCTCCAGTACACCCGAAAGGCGGCGCCTCACGGAGCGCGCATTCCGGAGCCTTCCGGGGGCTTCGCAATGCCTGCTCTGGCACACGGAGGTCGAGGCCGAACCCATATCCGTACCGGCCGGTCTGCTGGGGGTGGACGCCGCCACCGCGTCGGCCGCCCTGGAGCAGGCACGCGAGCAATTCCGGTCGGGGTGCGTACGGGCACACCGGGAACTCGCACCGACACGGGAATGCCGCTACTACAACCGTCTGCTGGACGTTCCCATGCGCCGCGGCGGGGCCCTGCTGCCGGATGTTCAGCGGCATCTCATGGCATGCCGATACTGCCGTCACACCGCCGAACAACTCAGCCACTTCGAGGGCGGTCTGGAGGACCTGCTCGTCGAGACGGTGCTCGGCTGGGGCGCTCGCCGCTACCTCGCGTCACGACCGGGCCGCGACGGGGGCCTGGGCGTCCTGCCCGCCGGAGGACGCCACCGCCTCCGGTCCCGTGCCGAGCCTGCTACCGGCCGGCCCGGGGCGCCGAGACGGCACACCAAGGCGCTGGCCGCGGCCGTCGGTGTGACCTCCCTGATGCTGCTCGCGACCCTGCTCGCCGCCCGGGGCTGGACGGAGGAGGGCGGCACCGCCGGCCCGCAGGCCACGTGGGGCGCGGTCAGTGGCCACGGGGTCGGCCCGGACGGTGTGGGAACCTCGCCCGTGCAACCGGGCTCAGCGTCGTCCTCGCCCGCCGTTTCCCCGTCGGCCGCCTCCGCCGGCACCTCCGCCGAAGTGGCCCGGGGGCGGCTGCGCAACCTCGACGGCGGACTGTGCCTCGACGTCCTGGGCGGCCGGACCCGGGCGGACGCCCGCATCGTGCTGTCCACCTGCTCCGCCGGCGGCGCCCAGCGGTGGTCGTACCAGGACGACGGCGTCCTGCGGAGCGCCGCCGACCCCACCCTGTGCCTCGGCTCCGACCCGGACAGGGGCTCGGTCGTCCTGGCCGGCTGCCTCGTGCACGCCGGAGTCGTCCGCTACGACCTGACCGTGCGCGGCGAACTCCTGCCGCGCGGCGGCAAGGGGCTGGCCCTCGCCGCCGGCGAGGGCCGGGACGTGGTCGTGACCGGCCGCGACGGATCCCAGGCGCAACGCTGGGCACTGGAACCGGCCGCCGCTCCCGGAGGTTCGGGGGAGTCCGGGGAGAAGCGGGCCGAGGACACTCCGCGGGAGAGCCGCAAGGAGCGCGGGCAGCACCCGTACGACGACGCTCCCTCCGAGCCGCCGGGCACCGAGTCCGAGGAGCTGCCGCAGGAGCGGTACGAGACGCGGTTCGCGCAGGTGGCGTGCTGCGAGGAAGCCGAGCCCGGGTCCACCGAGCCCGGGTCCACCGAGCCCGGGTCCACCGAGCCCGGGTCCATCGGGGCCGCCCTACAGCCCGGCCCCGGCGTCCCCGGCCGCGCGACCGGAGCCGTGGCCGACGCCGTGACGGCACTCCACTCCGCCGCCCTGCCGTAGAACGGGTACGGGGTCGCCCACCCCGGCGACCCCACGGGCAGCGGTTCACCCGCCCCGCCCACGGTGTCCGACGGGGCGTCAAGCCGGGCCTCGCGCACCGTGCGTTGCACGCCCGGCACGTGCTTCGCATCCCCCGGCGGTCCGCGCTGCGTCTGCTCGGAGGGGCGAACGCCGTCGCCGCGGTCCCGACGCGTGCCCCCGCGCAAGCGGGCCCGCACCCCGCGTCGGGCCGCTGCTCGCCCGGCTCACCCTCGACAAGGGATCACCCTGCGGGCCGGACCGGAGCGGCGCGTCACCCCTTGCGGCTGACCGCGTCCCCGGTCCCGCGGTCCGCGCCACGGCCGTCCGCCAGCGGATGGCCGACGCCCGCACCCGCCACCACGCCTGGACCCGTGAGCACGGCACCGACCTGCCCGAGACTGCGGTGTGGAGCTGGAACGCCTGAGCCGCGGGGGGCGTCTCAAGAGCCGGTAGGCTTCCCGGGGCACGCAGGGAAGCTCAGGGAAAGGAACCGGCGTTGCACGTCCAGGAGTGGCTCGAAACCGTACCCGCGGTCGCCGTCTACGCACTGGTGGGGCTGGTCATCGGCCTGGAGAGTCTGGGCATTCCGCTGCCGGGCGAGATCATCCTGGTCTCCTCGGCGCTGCTCGCGTCCCAGCACGGCGACATCGACCCCGTCGTCCTCGGCGCCAGCGCCACGGCCGGCGCGATCATCGGCGACTCGATCGGCTACGCGATCGGCCGCAGGGGCGGGCGGCCCCTGCTGGCCTGGCTGGGCAACAAGTTCCCCAAGCACTTCAGCGAGGGCCACATCGCCACCGCCGAGCGCTCCTTCGAGAAGTGGGGCATGTGGGCCGTCTTCTTCGGCCGCTTCGTCGCCCTCCTCCGCATCTTCGCGGGCCCCCTCGCCGGCGTGCTCCGCATGCCGTACTGGAAGTTCCTCGTCGCCAACGTCTTCGGCGGCATCCTCTGGGCGGGCGGCACGACGGCGGTCATCTACTACGTCGGCATCGTCGCGGAGTCCTGGCTGAAGCGCTTCTCGTGGCTCGGCCTGGTGGCGGCGGTCCTGGTGGGCCTCACGTCCATGCTGGTGCTCAAGCGCAAGGCGAAGAAGGCGCAGCAGGCCCAGCTCGTGGCCGCCGCGGAGTAGCACGGCCTTCCCGCTACGCGTGCACCTCGCGGTGCGCCTTGGCCAGCTCGGCGTACATGGTGCCGTTGAGGGTGACCCCCTGCCGCTCCTCCTCCGACAGCTCCCGCCGGACCTTCGCGGGAACGCCCGCCACCAGCGACCCGGGCGGCACGACCATCCCCTGCGGCACCAGCGCCTGCGCGGCCACGAGTGATCCGGCCCCGATCACCGCGCCGTTCAGAACCGTCGCCCCCATCCCGATCAGGCAGTCGTCCTCGACCGTCGCCCCGTGCACCACCGCGTTGTGCCCGATGCTCACCCGCTCGCCGACGCTCACGGGGAATCCGGGGTCGGCGTGGAGCGTGCAGTTGTCCTGGACGTTGCTGCTCGCCCCGACGGAGATCGCCTCGACGTCACCGCGCACCACGGCGCCGTACCAGACGCTCGCCCCCGCCCTCAGCGTCACGCCCCCGATCACGGACGCCGTCGGCGCCACGAACGCCGTCTCGTCGATCTCCGGCTCCCTCCCGCCGATCCCCGTGACCATCGCCCGCTGACCCATGTCCGCCTCCCAGCCTCGTAGACAACGCGCACACCGTACGCCACCCGGTGGGGCGAAGATCACAGGTATCCGACGCCACGGGGCGAACGGCCGCTGAGTACCGTGAGCGGGTGCCGAAGCGCAAGAACACGTTCTCATCCTGGCGGCGGGGCCTCACACAGCGCGCCGTCCACGCAGGCTGGGCCTGGCTGCAGCGCACGGGCTCCGTCACCGCCGAACACCCCGGCCGGTACCGCTTCGGCGCGATGGGAACAGGTACCAGGCTCGCGTTCCCGCTCGGCACGGTGTTCGGCGAGCCCTGGATCCACCTCGGTTCCCACTGCATCATCGGCGAGCAGGTCACCCTCACCGCGGGCCTGATGCCCGACCTCGACCTCGGCCCGGACCCGATCCTGCGCCTCGGCGACGGCGTCGTCCTGGGCCGCGGCAGCCATGTCATCGCCGACACGACGGTCACGATCGGCAGCGACTGCTACGTCGGGCCCTACGTCTACGTCACGTCCACGAACCACTCCTACGACGATCCGCACGAGCCGATCGGCAAGCAGTGGCCGCGGATGGAGCCGGTGGAGATCGGGCCCGGCTGCTGGATCGGCACGGGAGCGGTGATCCTGCCGGGCGCCCGGATCGGGCGGAACGTGGTGGTGGCCGCGGGCGCGGTCGTGCGGGGCACGGTGCCCGACCACGCCGTGGTCGCGGGCGCACCCGCCCGCGTCGTACGGCGCTGGACGCCCGCCGACGGCTGGCAGCCGCCGCTGCGCACCCCGGCGCCGGTGCCGATACCGGAGGGCGTCACCCCCGAGCAGCTGCGCGCGCTGTCGGACCTGGACGAGGAGACGGCGGCCCGGCTGGCCGAGCTGGACGAGGAGGCGGCGACCGGACTCGCGGAGCTGGAGCCGGGATCGTCCTGACGTCCGCAGGGAACCCTCGGGTGCCCGGACGCACCGGGCGGAGCGAGCGCCACGCCCCGGGCCCTGAGCCATCGGCGACCTGGCCGTCCGGCAGCCGAGCACGTCGTGCCGCTGCCGCGGGCGGTGAGCCCGGCTCAGCCCGATGCCAGCAGCACCGTCCCCACCAGGGCCAGTCCTGCTCCCGCGGCCTGCACTGCCCGCAGCCGTTCGCGGAGGACGCCCCGTGCCGCCACGGCCGTCACCACCGGGTACAGGGAGGCCAGCACGGCGGCGACCGTCACCGGGCCGTGCTGCGCGGCGATCGAGTACGTGCCGTTCGCGGCCACGTCCGCGAGGCCGACGAAGGCGAGGGCGGGCAGGGAGTGCCAGGGGAAGCCGTCCGCCGGAAGGGCGGGCGCACCGCGTCGCATTGATACGAACAGGGCGAGCCCGCCCGCGGCGACGTTCGTCACCCGCTGGACGAACAGGGCGAGGAACAGACCGGTCAGGGTCGTCGACGCCTCGGCGATCAGGGCCATCACCGCGCCGAAGCCGAACGCCGCGAGGAGCGTCAGGACGATGGCCTGGCGCTGGACCGGGGCGCCGCGGAACTGGGGGCCGCCCGCGAGACAGATGCCCGCGACGGCGACCAGGATGCCGATGAACTGCAGCAGGCCGGGGCGCTCGCCCAGGACCAGGCCCACGCCGACCGGCACGGCCACGCCGATCGACCCCAGCGGCGAGACCACGCCCATCGGGCCGAGCGCCAGGGCCTTGTAGAAGGCGAGCATCGCCACCGGACCGACCAGCCCGGCCGCCACGGCGAACCACAGCTGCGGTCCCGCCTCGCTCCAGCCGCCGGTCGCCACCACGACCGCGCCGAGCACCGCCACCGCGATCGACTGCGAGACCACGACCACCGTGAGCGCGGGCGTGCGCCGGGTCAGCAGACCGCCGCCGAAGTCGGCCAGACCCCACAACAGGCTGGTGGCCAGGGCGAAGAGCGCTGTCATGGGGCGGATACCTCGCAGTACAGTTCAGTGAACGATCAGGTAGACCACACCATAGTGCAATGCATTGTACTGTGTCGTACAGAATATTGGATGGAACGTGTCGGACCTCGACCTGCTGACCCAGTCCCTGGCGCGGAGCGTCAAGCACTGGCGCGCGGTACGCGGCTTCACCCTGGACGTGCTCGCCGCCCGGGCGGGTGTCAGCCGCGGCATGCTCATCCAGATCGAGCAGGCCCGCACCAACCCCAGCCTCGGCACCGTCGTCAAGATCGGCGACGCGCTCGGCGTCAGCATCACCACCCTGCTCGACTACGAGCAGGGCCCGAATGTCCGCGTCGTCCCCGCCGAGCAGGCCGTACGGCTCTGGCACACCGACGCCGGCAGTTACAACCGGCTGCTCGCGGGCACCGAGGCGCCCGGCCCGCTGGAGATGTGGGACTGGCGGCTCATGCCCGGCGAGAGCAGCCCGTCGGACCCGCACCCCGCCGGCACGACCGAACTGCTCCACGTCACGGCGGGCGAACTGACCCTCACCGTCGACGGCGTCGAGCACCGCGTGCCCGCGGGCGCCAGCGTCCACTTCGAGGCCAACGTCCCGCACACCTACGGCAACACCGGGGACGCGCCCATGGAGATGGTCATGGCCGTCTCGGTGCCGCCCGTGACCTGAGACGCCCGGTCCACCGCCGGCCGGCTGTTGTTAGCGTGCGGACATGCGCGCACCCATCGGACACTTCGACAACGCCCGTCCGGCCCCCGCCTGCCTCGACGAACTCACCGGCCCGGTCGCCGACGCCGTACGCCACTGGCCGGGCAGCGTCCCCGCCGACCAGATCATCTACGTCGACACGGACCCGGAGTGGGCCGACACCGCCACCTTCGTGGAGCACTACGGGCAGGACCTGCTGGAGCGGTCCGCGAACTGCGTGGTCGTCGTGGGCAAGCGGGGCGGCGAGTCCACGCTCGCGGCGTGCGTCGTGCTGTCCACCACCCGGGTCGACGTGAACGGCGTCGTGCGCCGCCGACTCGGCGCCCGCAAGGCCTCCTTCGCCTCGATGGACACGGCGACCGGCGAGACCGGCATGGAGTACGGCGGCATCACCCCGCTGGGGCTGCCGGGCGGCTGGCCCGTCCTGGTGGACGCGGCCGTCGTCGACCTGCCGTACGCGCTCGTCGGCAGTGGCCGGCGGCGCGGGAAGCTGCTGGTCCCGGGCAAGGCGTTCGCGGAACTGCCGGGTGCCGTGGTGCTGGAAGGGCTTGGGGTCTCCTGACTCACGCCGCGATGTGGTGGGCCAGTGGCAGATGGGGGTCGCTCTCGCCCGGGGCCGGCTCCGGGTCGGCGTGTACCAGGGCCGCGGTCAGCCGCGGTACCGCGTGCAGCAGCGCGTGCTCGGCGTCCACGGCGACGCGGTGGGCCTCGCGCACCGTCACCTCGCCGTCCACCACGACCGCCACCTCGGCGCGCAGCCGGTGGCCGATCCAGCGCAGCCGCAGCTCACCCACCCCGCGCACCCCGGGAACCTCGGTCAGGGCCCGCTCGGCCCGGTCCACCAGAGCCGGGTCGACGGCGTCCATCACCCGGCGGAACACCTCCCGCGCCGCGTCCCGCAGCACCAGCACGATCGCCGCGGTGATCGCCAGCCCGACGATCGGGTCGGCCAGCTGCCACCCCAGGGCCGAGCCTCCGGCGCCCAGCAGCACGGCCAGGGAGGTGAAGCCGTCGGTGCGGGCGTGCAGTCCGTCGGCGACCAGCGCGGCCGAGCCGATCGAGCGGCCGACGCGGATGCGGTAGCGGGCCACCCACTCGTTGCCGGCGAAGCCGACGAGGGCGGCCACGGCGACCGCCGGGACGTGCGCGACGGGGCGCGGATCCAGCAGCCGGTCCACGGCCGTCCAGCCCGCGAAGGCCGCGGACGCGGCGATCGTCAGCACGATCACCAGGCCCGCCAGGTCCTCGGCCCGCCCGAAACCGTAGGTGAAGCGGCGTGTGGCCGCGCGCCTGCCCAGCATGAAGGCGATCCCCAGCGGGACGGCGGTCAGCGCGTCCGCCGTGTTGTGGACCGTGTCGCCGAGCAGTGCCACCGACCCGGACGCGGCCACCACGACCGCCTGGGCCAGCGCCGTCACGCCGAGGACGGCGAGCGAGACCCAGAGCGCCCGCATGCCGCGGGCGGAGGACTCCAGGGCGGAGTCGACCTTGTCGGCCGTCTCGTGGGAGTGCGGGGCGAGGAGGTGGCCCATCCGATGGCGCAGGCCGTGCCGGTGCCCCCGGTCGTGCCCGTGGGTGTCGTCATGAGGGTGGGAGTGCTCGTGCCGGTCGCTCACGTGAATCCCCTTCCGGTGCGCACGGGAGTGGACGTACCCGTGCCGTGGCGCCATTATGTGCGTATGAGCGCACGCATGCACCTGTCATCTGCGCATGATGCGCATCCGCGCAGCCCCGGCGAGGAACAGTTCGCACTCGCCGCGGAACTCCTCGCCCTGCTGGGGGACCGGACCCGGCTCGCCCTGCTGCACGCGCTGACCGGCTCAGAGGCCGACGTCACGACGCTCACGGCTGCGTGCGGGGCGGCCAGGCCGGCCGTCAGCCAGCACCTGGCGCGTCTGCGTCTCGCGGGCCTGGTGGACACGCGCAAGGAAGGCCGCCGGGTGATCTACTCACTTCGCGACGGCCATCTGCGCCGCCTCGTCGCCGAGGCACTGAACGTGGCCGACCACCGGCTCAGCGACCGCCCCCCGCACGACTGAGGACGGCTCGCTCAGTAACGCGCCGCCGTCCCGAGGTACTGCTCGGCGAAGGCGGCGGCCGCCACGGGCGAGGTGAACAGGCGGCGCAGCCGGGCGAGCGTGGTGCCCGCGCGGAAGGGCTCGCCCGCCGCCGTGCCGTGGTACACCTCGGACAGCCACTGCGAGAACTCCTGGTAGTCCCACACGCGCCGCAGGCACGCCTCCGCATAGCCGCCGAGGCCGCTGCCGTCACCGGTGGTCAGCCGGGCGACCAGGGCGTCGCCGAGCAGGAAGGCGTCGTGCAGGGCGAGGTTCATGCCCTTGGCGGCGATGGGGGCGACCAGGTGGGCCGCGTCGCCGGCGAGGTAGAGCCGGCCGTGCGCCATCGGCTCGACCACGTAGTCGTGCATGTCCAGCACGCGCTTCTCGATCAGCCGACCCTCGGTCAGCGGGGGCACACCGGCAGCCCCGAGCCGCTCCTGGAGCTCCGCCCAGACACGCTCGTGCGGCCAGTTCTCCGGGTCGTCGCCCGGCGGGCACTGGAGGTAGTAGCGGGTCACCTCAGGGCTGCGGGGCATCTGGCCGGCGAAGCCGCGCGCGTGGCAGCCGAACAGCACGCAGTCGGCGGACGGCGGCGCCTCGGCGAGCAGGGCCAGCCAGCCGATGCCGTAGTCGTGCCGCGCGATCCGGACCCGCCCGGGTGGCAGCGAGGCCCGGGTCACTCCGCGTGCCCCGTCGCAGCCCGCGACGAAGTCGCCGTGCACAACCTGGCGTTCACCGGTCTCCGGGCAGGTGTACGACACCGACGGACGGTCGCTGTCGAGGTCGTCGACCCGCACGTCCCGGACGCCGAAGCGGACCTGGCCGCCCCGGACGTCGGCGTACTCGCGCACCAGGTCCGTCACCAGCAACGGCTGCGGGTAGACGAAGTGGTGGCTGCCCGTCAGCTCGCCGTACGGGAACCGGTAGCGCTCCCCGTCGAAGCGGAACTCGCAGGCGGTGTGCAGCTCCGCGCGGTCCAGCAGACCACGGGCGAGACCCCGCTTCTCCAAGCCCCGTACGGCCCACTCCTCGATGACCCCGGCCCGGGGCCGCTGTTCGATGATCTCCCGGGTCTCGGTCTCCAGCACCAGGCAGTCCACGGACGCGGCCCGCAGGATGTTGCCGACGGTCAGACCTGCGGGACCGGCGCCCACGACGACGACCGGGAAGTGTTGCGGGGCGCCGGAGTTCCCGGGCGGAGCGGCGTGGGTCATGCGCACAGTATGGAGGCCGGTCGGTGGACGGGCACCTCCGAGCGAGCAAGAGGACTCAGGTCGGGAATCGGTCAGCCGGCGGAAGAAGACGCGTCGTGCGGCCTTGACCGGGCGCGGATGCTTCCTGGGAAACGCTTCAGGAATCCTGTACTCGGTGAGGGGACAGTCGTGGGATCTCGAACGCCGGGCAGCGGTCCATCACCATCTCCAGGCCCGCCGCGCGGGTCCGGTCGTACGCCGCGTCGTCGATGACCCCGAGCTGGAACCAGACGGCCTTCGCGCCCCTGGCGACCGCCTCGTCCGCGACCGCCCCGGCGAGGTCGCTGTTCACGAACACGTCGACGACGTCCACGTCGAAGGGGATGTCCGCCAGGCTCGCGTACCCCTGCTCCCCGTGCACCGCCTCCGCCTTCGGATGCACCGGCACGACGCGCTTGCCGAAGCGCTGGAGCACGGCGGCGACGCCGTACGCCGCCCGCTGCCGGTTCGACGACAGGCCCACCACGGCCCAGGTGTCGCCGAGCTCGGTGAGGATCCTGCGGACCGTTGCCTCGTCGCCGTACACCGGCGGCCTCCTCGCACGTCGCGGACGAACTGCTCTCCCGGCAACGAAACCCGGTGCGCCGTGATTCCCGGGCGCCTCCGTGATAGCTTGCCGAGGCCAGTCGAACCCATGTACGTGGGTCAGGGAATCCGGTGCGAATCCGGAACTGACGCGCAGCGGTGAGGGGGACGGGCGGGGCCTCGGCCACTGGACGACACAGGTCGTCCGGGAAGGCGTCCCGCACCGGGTGAACCCGAGTCCGAAGACCTGCTGGCGGCCCCCGCGGCCGCACGCGGCGGGGGAGCACCGTACGACCGGGCTCCGCGATCGAGCCCTCGACGACTGAGGACTGGTTCCCGTGCCCCTCGCCCGACCCGCCCGTGCCGCCGTCCTGCTCGCGGCCGGCTCCCTGCTCCTGACCGGCTGCGGCGGCGCCGGGTCCACCGACGCCAAGCCCGCCGTCACGCTCACCAACTGCGGCCACGAGGTCCGCGTCGCCGCAGCGCCGCAGCATGCCGTGTCCCTCAACCAGGGCACCACCGAGATCCTGCTCTCCCTCGGCCTGGCCGACCGCCTCGCGGGCACGGCCACCTGGACCGACCCCGTGATGAAGGGGCTGGAGAAGGCCGACGCGAAGGTCCCTCGCATCGCCGACAACACCCCGTCCTTCGAGCGCGTCCTGGACACCGAGCCCGACTTCGTCGCCGCGTCCTTCGTCTCCACCCTCGGCAAGGGCGGCGTCGCCACCCGCGAGCAGTTCGGGAAGCTCGGCGTCCCCACCTACGTCTCACCGTCCGACTGCGCCGGCAAGGACAACTCGGGCGGCGGCGACGGCGCACGCGACAAGGCCCTGGGCATCGACACCGTCTACGGCGAAGTCCGGGACCTCGCGACCGTGTTCGGGGTGCAGGAACGGGGCGACAAGCTCGTGGCCTCCCTCCGGCAGCGCATGGAGAAGGCCACGGCCGGCATCGACGCCTCCGACGTCACCCTCCTCTACTGGTTCGCGAACTCCGAGTCGCCGTACCTGGCGGGCTGTTGCGGAGCTCCCGGCATCATCACCCGGGCCCTCGGCGCGAAGAACGTCTTCGACGACACACACGAGGAGTGGCCGCAGGTCAACTGGGAGACGGTCGCCGACCGTGACCCCGACGTCCTCGTCATCGGCGACCTCACCCGCAGGTCGCAGACCGCCGAGTCGGCCGCGAAGAAGATCGCCTTCCTGGAGTCCAACCCCGTCACCAGGAACATGGACGCGGTCCGTCACAAGCGGTACGTGCTGCTCAGCGGGCAGGCCATGAACCCGACCATCCGCACCGTCGAGGGCGTGGAGCAGGTGGCCGCCGGGCTGCGCCGGTCCGGGCTGGTGAAGTGACCGCCCAAGGCGTGCCGGGTGCCGGGGCCAGGCCTCGCCGCAGGGCCGGACTCGCCCTGGGCACGGCCGGGACCGCCGCGCTCCTCGCGTCCCTCGCCGTGGCCATCACCATCGGTCCGGCCGACATCCGCGTCGGCGACGTGTGGTCCGTCGTGGTCGCTCATCTCGGTCTCGGCAGCTCGGAGCTGACACCGATCCGGGACGGGATCGTGTGGCAGCTGCGGCTGCCGCGCACCCTGCTCGCTGCCGTGTGCGGGGCCGGACTGGCCGTGTGCGGGGCGGTGATGCAGTCGCTGCTGCGCAACCCGCTCGCCGACCCCTTCGTGCTCGGGGTGTCCTCGGGCGCCTCCACCGGAGCCGTCCTCGTGGTCGTGCTCGGCGTGGGCGGCGGTGCCCTCTCGGTGTCCGCGGGCGCGTTCCTCGGTGCCCTGCTGTCGTTCGCGCTGGTGCTGCTGCTCAGCCACACCCTCGGCGGCACCACCGACCGGGTCGTCCTCGCGGGCGTCGCCGCCATGCAGCTCTTCTCGGCGCTCACCTCCTTCGTCGTGATGACCTCCGCCGACGCCGAGACGACCCGCGGGGTGCTGTTCTGGCTCCTCGGCTCGCTCGGCGGCGCCGGCTGGACCGACGTGTGGCTGTGCCTGGCCGTGCTGGCCGTCGCGCTGGTGGTCTGCCTGTCCTACGCCCGTACCCTCGACGCCTTCGCCTTCGGGCAGGAGGCGGCGGCCGGGCTCGGGGTGTCCGTCGCCCGCACCCGCCTGGTGCTGCTGTGCGTCACGGCCCTGCTCACGGCCGCGCTGGTCAGCTCGGCCGGGGCGATCGGCTTCGTCGGGCTGGTCCTGCCGCACGCCGCCCGGGCCCTGACCGGCCCCGGGCACGCGCGGCTGCTGCCGGTCACCGCCCTCGCGGGGGCGGTGTTCCTGGTGTGGGTGGACACCCTGGCCCGAACGGTCCTCGATCCGCAGGAGGTCCCGGTCGGGGTCGTGACCTCGCTGATCGGGGTGCCGGCGTTCGTGGTGGTGCTGTACCGGACGCGGAGGGCGCGATGAAGGGCGCGGAGGCAGCGGCGGGGGCGGGTCTGCGGGCGGACCGGGTCAGTCGCCGGGCCGGCGGGCGTCTCGTCCTGGACGGCGTCGCCCTCGCCCCGGAGACCGGCTCCACGGTCGGCGTCCTCGGCCCCAACGGCTCCGGCAAGTCCACGCTGCTGCGGCTGCTGGCCGGGATGCTCGCCCCGGCCTCCGGAGTCGTCACCCTCGACGGCACCCCGCTGGGTGACCTGCCCCGCCGCACGGTCGCGCGCCGTCTCGCCGTCGTCGAGCAACAGTCGGACACCCAGGTCGAGTTGACAGTCGAGGACGTCGTACGGCTGGGCCGCGTCCCGCACCGCCGGGCCTGGATGCCCGCCTCCGCGGACGACGAGCGCGCGGTGCATGCCGCCCTGGAGCGCACGGGCCTCGACGCCCGTTCCGGCCAGCTCTGGCACACCCTCTCGGGCGGCGAACGCCAACGGGTGCAGATCGCCCGCGCGCTCGCCCAGGAACCCCGCGAACTCCTCCTCGACGAGCCCACCAACCACCTCGACATCCACCACCAGCTCGACCTGCTCACCCTGGTCACGGGCTTGCCGGTCACCACCGTCGTCGCCCTGCACGACCTCAACCTCGCGGCGATGTACTGCGACCGGGTCGTCGTCCTGTCCTCGGGGCGGGTCGTGGCGGGAGGTGCCCCGGGGGAGGTCCTCACGGCGGAACTCATCGCCGAGGTGTACGGAGTGCGGGCCACCGTCAGCCGGGAAGGGCCCGAAGGCCGGCCCCATGTGCGGTTCCTGGGCACGCTGGCCTGAGAGGAGTGGCCGCGGGCACGCCATTGGTGGGGTGATTCCGCCACGGTGGCCGGAAAACACCGAACCTGCCTGCGTGTGCCCGCCCACCCGCCTACGCTCACCTCGTGCTGCGCATCATCGACGCCCGAACCCGTGAGCCGGTCGACGCCGCCCCGGCCCGCCGGGGCCTGACCCGTGTCGAGGTGCACGCGCCCGGCTCCGACATGACGAACCTGCGGGTGCTGCTCGTCGGGGACCTCCTCGTCCGCACCCTGGAGCTCGGCGGCACACCGGTGTGGGCGCTCTTGACCGGCGGCCGCCGGCAGACGGAGCTGCGCGCGGACGCCGCGACGCTCGGCATCCGCCCCTTCGAGGACAGCCCCGACGTCAGCGCGGGTCTCGGCGAGGCCCAGGTCGTCCATGTCACCGCCGAGGGCGGGGCGGTGCCCGACGGCGTGCGGATCGCCGTTGCGCGGGTGGAACCCGGGCCACCGGACCACTCCGATCCCGCCGCCCTGCGCCTCTCCCTGATCACCCGGCACCACAGCGCCCCCGTCCGGCTGGAGGCGGCCGGACTCGCCGACGCCCACGCCACCCTCGCCCGCTGGCGCGGTGCGGTCGCCCGGTGGGCACGGCAGCCCTCGCGGCCCATTCCCGATGCCGTGCGGGGACGGCTGCGGGACGCCTGGGAGGACGACCTGGACGTACCCCGCGTGCTGGACGTCCTGCGTCAGGTCGAGACCGAGCCGGACCTGGACGACGGCGCCCGGTTCGAGACGTACGCCTACGCCGACCGGCTCCTCGGCCTCGACCTCACCAGCGACCTGGGATCCCCGTCATGATCGAACGCGCCGGAGCAGGCCCGCTGCGCCGCCTGATCGTGCTGCGGCACGCCAAGTCCGTCTGGCCCGTGGAGGTCGCCGACCACGAGCGCCCGCTCGCCCCGCGCGGCCGCCGGGACGCCCCGGCGGCAGGGCGGGCCCTGGCCGACGCCGACCTCCTGCCGGACCTCGCGCTGTGCTCCACCGCCGTCCGCGCCCGCCGCACCTGGGACCTCGCCGCCGCCGAGTGGGGCACACCCCCGCCGGTCCGGTACGACCGGCGGCTGTACGCCGCCGGGCCGTCCGGACTGCTGACCGTCGTCCACGAGGCGCCCGCCGAGGTGGAGACGCTGCTGCTGATCGGGCACAACCCCGGGCTGGAGGAACTGATCCTGGCCCTGGCCGGTGACGGCCTCGACGACACCCTGGAGCAGGTCCGCACGAAGTTCCCGACCTCGGCGATCGCCGTCCTGGCCTGGCGCGGCACGGCCTGGCGGGCCCTCGCCCCCGGCGCCGCGCTGCTCACCTCCGTGACCGTGCCCCGGGGCGCCAAGAAGTAGCTCCCGGGCCCGCGCATAGGCTGGCCGGATGCAGGACGAATACCGTACGGTCGCCGGCGCCGGCGTGCACGAGACCGAGGTCAACCGCTCCCGCTTCCGGTGCGCCCTCGCCCCGGCGGCCACCGAGCAGGAGGCGCAGGACTTCATCGCCGCGGTCCGCAGGGAGCACGCCGACGCCTCCCACAACTGCTGGGCCTACGTCATCGGCGCCGACGCCTCCGTCCAGAAGGCGAGCGACGACGGCGAACCCGGCGGCACCGCCGGCGTCCCCATGCTCCAGATGCTGCTGCGCCGCGACATGCGGTACGTCGTCGCCGTCGTCACCCGTTACTTCGGCGGGGTCAAACTCGGCGCCGGCGGGCTCATCCGCGCGTACGGCGGAGCGGTCGGCGAGGCCCTGGACACCCTGGGCACCCGCACCCGCCGCAGGTTCCGGCTGGCCACGGTCACCGTCGACCACCAGCGGGCCGGCAAGCTCGAGAACGACCTGCGCACCACGGGGCGCGAGGTCCGGGACGTGCGGTACGGGGAGGCGGTCACGATGGAGATCGCCCTGCCGGACGCCGACGTGGACGCCTTCCGGTCCTGGCTCGCCGACGCCACCGCCGGGACGGCCGGATTCGAACCGGGAGGGGAGGCGTACGGCGACGCGTGACGGCGGCTCCGCCTCGACCGCCGGGCTGTGGCGGGGACTCGGGCGGTGGCCCGGGCCGGCATGTGGGACCGGGGCGAGGTCCGCCCCCTCGGCGGGAGTACGACATCGCGCCGGAATGACCTGCTTCACAGCACGGTTGCGGACATTCCCCCTGAATTGCCGCCGGACGGGCGTGACGATCCGAGGTTCGTGGTGGACCAGGTGCCCATACGCGTTAGCGTGGTGGGTCTGACAGCGAGCCGGACCGGACCGCGGCGGCCGAAGAAGGACAGCAGGGGGAGACATGCAGGTCGGAGCGGCGTCTTGAGGCTGCTGCACACCTCCGACTGGCATCTCGGCCGGGCCTTCCACCGGGTGAACATGCTCGGTGCCCAGGCCGAGTTCATCGGCCACCTCGTCACCACCGTGCGGGAGCGGGCCGTGGACGCGGTGGTCGTGTCGGGGGACGTCTACGACCGCGCGGTGCCGCCGCTCGCCGCGGTCGAGCTGTTCGACGACGCCCTGCACCGCCTCGCCGACCTCGGTGTGCCGACGGTGATGATCTCCGGGAACCACGACTCGGCCCGCCGGCTGGGCGTCGGCGCCGGGCTGATCGGGCGGGCCGGCATCCATCTGCGGACCGAACCGGCGGCGGCCGGCACCCCGGTGGTGCTGGCCGACGCCGACGGCGAGGTCGCCTTCTACGGGCTGCCCTACCTCGAACCGGCCCTGGTCAAGGACGAGTTCGCGGTGGAGAAGGCCGGACACGAGGCCGTGCTCGCGGCCGCCATGGACCGGGTCCGCGTCGACCTCGCCGCCCGCCCCGCCGGCACCCGCTCCGTCGTCCTCGCGCACGCCTTCGTCACCGGCGGCGAACCCAGCGACAGCGAGCGGGACATCACCGTCGGCGGCGTCGCCGCGGTACCGGCCGGGGTGTTCGACGGCGTCGACTACGTGGCGCTCGGGCATCTGCACGGGTGCCAGACCCTCACCGACCGCGTCCGCTACTCCGGCTCCCCGCTGCCCTACTCCTTCTCGGAGGCCTCCCACCGCAAGAGCATGTGGCTGGTCGACCTGGCCGCGGACGGCTCCCTCGACGCCGAGCGTGTCGACTGCCCGGTGCCCCGGGCCCTGGCCCGGATCCGGGGCACACTGGAGGACCTGCTCGCCGACCCGGACCTGACACGGCACGAGGAGGCATGGGTCGAGGCGACACTGACCGACCCCGTCCGCCCGGCCGACCCGATGGCCCGGCTCACCGCACGCTTCCCGCACACGCTCAGCCTCGTCTTCGACCCCGACCGCGACGAGGACGAATCCGAGGTGTCCTACGCCCGGCGCCTCGCAGGCCGCAGCGACCAGCAGATCGCCGAGGACTTCGTCACCCATGTGCGCGGCGCCGGGCCGGACTCGTACGAACAGGGCGTGCTGCGCGACGCGTTCGACGCGGTGCGCGCCGACGAGACCGTACGGGAGGTGGCCCGGTGAGGCTCCACCGGCTCGCCATCACCGCCTTCGGGCCCTTCGGAGGCACCCAGACCGTCGACTTCGACGACCTGTCGACGGCCGGGCTGTTCCTGCTGCACGGCCCCACCGGCGCGGGCAAGACATCCGTCCTCGACGCCGTCTGCTACGCCCTCTACGGCTCGGTACCGGGCGCCCGGCAGGGCGGTGGACAGGGCTCGGGCCTGCGCAGCGACCACGCCGCGCCCGCGACCCGCACCGAGGTCACCCTCGACCTCACCGTCGCCGGGCGCCGTCTGGAGATCACCCGCCAGCCGCCCTGGGAGCGCCCCAAGAAGCGCGGCACCGGCACGACACTCGACAAGGCCCAGACCTGGCTCCGCGAGTACGACGCGACGACCGGCGCCTGGAAGGACCTCAGCCGCTCCCACCAGGAGATCGGCGAGGAGATCACCCAGCTGCTCGGCATGAGCCGTGAGCAGTTCTGCCAGGTCGTGCTGCTGCCGCAGGGCGACTTCGCCCGGTTCCTGCGCGCCGACGCCGAGGCCCGCGGCAAGCTGCTCGGCCGCCTGTTCGACACCCGCCGCTTCGCCGACGTCGAGAAGCGCCTCGCCGAGCGCCGCCGTGCCACCGAGACCCAGGTGCGGGACGGAGATGCGGAGCTGCTCGCCGACGCCCACCGCATGCAGCAGGCCGCGGACGACGCCATGGAGCTGCCCGAACTCGCCCCGGGCGAACCGGGCCTCGCCGAGGCCGTTCTGGGCGCGGCCGCCGTCGCCCGCAGCACCGCCCGCGAGCAGCTCACCGTCGCCGCGTGCACGCTCACCGCCGCCGAGTCCTCGCAGGCCGCCGCCGTCCGCGCCCTCGATGACGTACGCGAACGGGACCGGCTCCAGCGGCGGTTCGCCCAGGCACGGGACCGGGCGGCGCGCCTGGAGCGGGGGGCCGAGGCGTACCGGGAGGCGCAGGCGCTCATGGAGCGGGGCCGCAAGGCCGAAGCGGTCGCGCCCGCACTGGAGCTGCGGGAAGCCTCCGAAGCCGAACACCGCCGGGCAGCCGCCGCGGAGGCCCGCGCGCGTGCCCTGCTGCCGGACACCTTCGCCGACGCGGGTGCGTCCGGCCTCGCCGCCGCCGCACGCCGTGCCGCGGAGGAACTGGGCGGGCTCGACTCGGCCCGCCGGGCCGAGGTGCGGCTGGCCGAACTCCTCGACGAGCGCGTGGGCCTGGACCGCCAGGAGCGCGCGGACGCGGACCTCCTCCAGGAGGCGGAGGCCTGGCTCGACGGCTGGGAGGAGAGCCGCACCGCACTCCAGTCCCGGGTCGACTCCGCGCAGCAGGCCGCCGCCCTCGCCGAGCAGCTCGCCGAACGGCGCGAGCCCGCGCAGCAGCGGCTCCGGGCGGCCCGCATGCGCGATCAGCTCGCCCAGGACACGGACCGGGCGGTCGACCGGGTCCGCACCGCGCAGGACGAGACGCTCCGGGCCAAGCAGCACTGGCTCGACCTGAAGGAACAGCGTCTGAACGGCATCGCCGCCGAACTGGCCGCCAACCTCACCGACGGCGCACCCTGCGCCGTCTGCGGCGCCACCGAACACCCCGCCCCCGCCCGCAAGGTCGCCGGGCACGTCGACCGCGAGGCCGAGGAGCACGCCCTCACCGCTTACCAGCGCGCCGACGAGCAGCGCGCCGAGGACGAACGGCGCCTCGCCGTCGTACGGGAAGCACTGGCCGCCGCCACCGCGGAGGCCGGTGACACCCCCACCGGGCAACTCGCCCGCGAAGTCGGCGAGTTGGAGGAGCAGTACACGCAGGCCCGCGGTGCCGCAGCCGAGCTGCACGCCGCGCAGGAGCGGTTGCGGCAGGCCGGGCACGAGCACGAGCGGCGCCTGGCGGCCCGGCAGGAGACCGCCGTACGGAGCGCCGCGCGGGTCGGTCGGCGGGAGCGGCTGGACCGCGAACGGGCCGCCCTGGAGGAGGAGCTGGACCGGGCGCGGGGCACTCTCGACAGTGTCGCCGCGCGGGCCGCTCAGCTGGAGCGGCGGACCGCGCTGCTCACGGACGCAGCCGACACCGCCCGCGTCGCCGAGGACACCGCCCGGCGGCTCAAGGACGCCGACGCCCGGCTCGCCGACGCCGCATTCCGTGCCGGCTTCGAGACCCCGCAGGCCGCGGCCGCCGCCCTCCTCGACAACGCCGCCCACCGCGAACTGCAACACCGCCTGGACGCCTGGCAGCAGGAGGAGGCGGCCGTACGGGCCGTCCTCGCCGAGGCCGACACGGCCGCGGCGGCCCGCGAGCCGCAGGCCGACCCGGACTCGGCGCAGCAGACGGCCGACGAGGCGGCCCGGCGGCTGCGCGACGCCGCCTCCGCTCACGACGCGGCGGGCCGGCGCTGTACCGAACTCGACCGGCTGTCCGCCCGGGCTACCGCCTCCGTGCGCAGGCTGGCACCGCTGCGCGAGGAGTACGACCGCGTCGCCCGCATGGCCGGCCTCGCAGCGGGCACCTCGGCGGACAACGAACGCCGGATGCGCCTGGAGTCGTACGTGCTGGCGGCCCGGCTCGAGCAGGTCGCCGCCGCCGCGACCGTCCGGCTGCGCCGCATGTCGTCCGGCCGCTACACCCTCGTCCACTCCGACGACCGCACCGGGCGCGGCCGCAGCGGACTCGGTCTCCACGTCGTCGACGCCTGGACCGGCCGCGAACGCGACACGGCCACTCTGTCGGGCGGCGAGACGTTCTTCGCCTCGCTCGCCCTGGCCCTCGGCCTCGCCGACGTCGTCACGGACGAGGCGGGCGGGGTGCGACTGGACACCCTCTTCATCGACGAGGGCTTCGGCAGCCTCGACGACCAGACCCTCGACGAGGTGCTCGACGTCCTCGACTCCCTGCGCGAGCGCGACCGCAGCGTCGGCATCGTCAGCCATGTGCCCGACCTGCGGCGGCGTATCCACGCCCAGCTCGAAGTGGTCAAGGGCCGTTCCGGGTCGACACTGCGGCAGCGCGGCGCCGGCTGAGGTCAGCGGCCCAGGGAGGGCGCCGCCGGAGGGCCAGGAGCGGGCGAGAGGGCAGCCGGACTGGCGGCTCCCACACCGCCGTCAACCGCTGACCGCGAGGGCACCGCGGCCCCGGAGGCCGCACGCGCACGATGTCGTCCGAATGCCGGGGCGGGACCCTCCACGCGGTGCCGGGCCGGCGACGGCTCTCCTCATGGCGATGGCTGCTCGGGCGGCGGGGGATCGTTGTTTCCACTCGGTCGGGGGGCAGGGCGGGCGGCCCACCGGGCGAGTATCAAGCCCGCTGCCAGGGATCCGGCAACGCCTGCGGCCATGTCGGCGATCGTGTCCTCGTACCCGACCCGGACCTGTGCGTCGAGAACGTCGGTTGCCAGCCATTCGTACATCTCCCACAGGCAGGCGACCGTGGCGCCCAGAGTGGTGGTGATCAGGGGGACGGAGGCGGGCCGCAGGGCCCGGTCGTCCGGTGACGGCAGCAGCCGCCGGCGTGCGAGCAGCAGGTGCAGGGCGGCTGCCACAGTGCCCGGCGTCACGGAGTGCACGGCGGTGTCGTACCAGTCGGTCACCCGGTACCAATGGAAGACCGACGACCAGGTCGCCCAGGTCAGCGTGGCGCACAGCAGTAGGTCCAGCAAGGCGGGAAGCCGGGTGAGGCGGGGCACGAGCAGGGCCAGGAACAGCAGCGTCAGGACGACGGCCCCGTCGTGCCCGGTGAAGAGCACGTATACGACGCTGCCGAGCGCCAGGATCCGGATCGCGTCGGCGGTCAGCCGTAGGCCCCGAGGACGAGCGTTGGCCACCGGGGACGAGTACCCCGTGGAACATCCGCCAGTCATCCGGACACGGGCCGGTGGGCTCACGCCGATGAGGGCGGGCCGCGGGGAGCGCGAGGATAGGACGGGAACCGCCGGGGGACTCGGAGGATCCGGCGTGGCGGGAGGAACGGCGCATGCGTGGTGAGCGGACGGTGGCGCGCCCCGCGGTGGGTGCGGTCCTGCTGTTGCCGGCCGCGACGGGATTCGTTCTGCTGCTGTTCCTGGTGCGCGGTGAGTGGGGGCCGCTGCGGCGGATCGATCAGGCGGTGGCCGACGGTCTCAACGGTGCCGTGGCCGGCCATGGGGTGCTGGTGAGGGCGCTGCGGGTGGTCACCGACCTGGGCGGCAGCCCCGCCCTGGCCTGGGTGACCAGTGTCGGTGTCGCGTGGCTGCTGCTGCGCCGTCAGGTGCGCGCGGCACTGTATGTGGTGGTGGCCGCGGTGGGCGCCTGGATCCTGATCTCGCTGGTCAAAGCGCTCGTGGGCCGGCTCAGGCCGGTCGTCGAGGAGCCCCTGGGCACGCCGTCGGGCTTGAGCTTTCCCAGCGGGCACGCCCTCAGCTCCCTGGTGTCCTACGGCGTGCTGCTGCTGGTGTTCCTGCCGGTGATGAGCTGGAGGGTGCGCCGGGTCGCCACTGCGGTGGCGATCGTGCTCGTCGTGCTGGTGGGATTCACCCGGATCGCTCTCGGAGTGCACTACCTCAGTGACGTCGTCGCGGGCTGGCTGCTGGGCGCGGTCTGGCTGGCGGTGACCGCCGCGGCGTTCCGGCACTGGCCGCGCGAGCGCCTGTGGGGTCACCCGCTGCCGCAGGCGGCTGAGGGCGGCGCCGTAGAGCGCTCCCGCGTGCCCTCCGTGCTGCCGGTGCTCGGTTCGGCCCGGGAACTGCGGCCGGTGCCCGAACGGCACGCCCATGTTCTGCCGCGTCCGCTGGTGGCCGGAACCGAACTGCTGGTGGCCTGGCTGCTGATCGCCGGCGCGCTCTACGGCCTGGGAGTACTGGTGGAGGATGCCGGAGCGGGCTCGGGCCCACCGGGCTGGGACCGTGCGGTGGTGCGCGACCTGGTCGAAGTGCGCACACCGTGGCTGAACCATGTCGCCGAGGGGCTGCAAATCCTGGGCGGAGCGCCGGGCATCGTCGCAGCGGTGGCGATCGTGGCGCCGCTCGGCGTGGCCGTCACCCGCAGCTGGCGGCCCCTTGCACTGCTGGGCCTGGGCTTGGTGGGGCAGATCACCCTCTTCCTCGTCACCGTGGCGCTGGTGGCCCGCACCCGGCCCGACGTACCCCACCTGACCGGCGACCTGCCCCCCACGGCGAGCTTTCCCTCCGGGCATGTCACCGCCACCCTGACGCTCACGGCCTGTACGGCGATCATCGTCTTCAGAGCCACCGGCCGTCTGTGGTGGCGGCTGACCTGTGTGGCCCTGGCCGCGCTGATCACGGCGGCGGTGGCCTTCGAACGACTGTACGCCGGCGCCCACTACCCCAGTGACGTGCTGGCCGCCCTGCTCCTGGCCGGGCCCTGGACCGCGGCCTGCTGGTGGACCACGCGCCCCGCACCAGAGGACCGAGCGAGAGAACAGGCCACCCTGCACCCGGCGACGCCCGAAGTGGAGCACGAGTGACGAAGCGGAGACGCTCCGCTCGCGTCACGGACACACGGGCTCGCCCACGCGTGGCCTGGCCCGTGATCGGCTGTGCGACCCTTGTCGGCCCTGGGGCGACAGCAGGCGATCGGCCGGGAGCCACGACCGGCTGCACTGCGTCGCAGCCGGTGGCGCGGATCCCGCAGCCGTGCAATGAGCGCCTCGATACGAGCGCCCGATCGGCTACCGGTGTGAGGACCGTGATCGGGACAGGAGAAGGCTGCTGGCCGTCGCGAGGAGGACGAGTACAGAGCCGGAGGCTGTCTGGTTGACGCGGATCACGGTGCTCACGCCGTCGTCACCGTAGCCGCCGAGGAAGGGCGCGATGATCAGTACGGCGCCGGTCGCCGCGATCAGGAGGTCGGACACCCGGCCTCGGGATCGGGTCAGGCGGGTCACAGCCGTGAGGATCACCACGATGCTTGCGCCCGTCTCGATCAGGTGGGGCACACGGTAGCTGTCCGGATAGGACAGCAGCCAGATACAGACGAACAGCCACACGCCCGTGAGCAGCATCAGAAGACTCAGCAACTGATCCCGAACCCCCCGGGCCGTCGCGTGGGAACGCGTATTTCCAGAGCCTGGTTGCCTGTGCGCGAGGCCTGCTTTGTTCATCCCCTCCGAGTAGCCCGCCGTCGCTGTGACGAATCCTGCCTCTGCCCGGGCGGCGGCCGGTCTGCGGGGGTGGCGGGCTCCAGGACCGCCGCGCTGCCGCCGCCGGTGGCGAGGGCGGAGGCCGTCGCGCCGAACAGCACAGGGGCGGCGAATCCCCGCCGCTGCGCACGACGCCACCTCTGACTGTCACGACTTTGCGGAGGGACCCATGGAGTGCGGCCTTCCGCCCTGTGTGTGCCGGGCCTGCCATTCGTGGACGACTCCGAAGACGGCGGAGGTGAACGGTACCGCGAGGAGCACTCCGACGATCCCGGCGACGGCCGCGCCCGCGGTGAGCGCCACCAGGATGACCGCGGGGTGGATCCGCACGGTGCGGCTCTGGACCATCGGCTGGAAGATGTTCCCCTCCAGCACCTGGACCAGGAGCACCACTCCGAGTACCCACAGCGCGATGGCGAGCCCTCGGTCGGCGAGCGCGACCAGCACCGCCGCGGTCCCCGAGACGAAGGCGCCGATGTAGGGGACGTAGGCGCCGATGAAGACGATCGCGCCGAGCCCGAAGGCGCCCGGCACACGCAGGATCAGCAGGCCGATGGTGATGAAGACCGCGTCGATGAGCGCCACCACGGTGGTTCCCCGCATGAATCCCTCGACGCCTTCGAAAGCCCGCCGGGCCATCGCCTCGACGGTGTCGGTGCTGCCGCCCGGGACGAGTGAGCGCAGTGTGCCGACGGCCCGGTCGGAGTCGCGCAGGAAGAAGAAGACCAGCAGCAGCGCCAGCACCGCCATGCCGAGGATCTGGACGGCGAGGCCGACCCCGCTGATCACGCCGGAGGCGGCCGTCCCGCCGAACCTGCCCAGCAGGTCCATTGCGTCGTCGGTGAGATCGCCGAGCGAGGTGTCGGACGCACCGAACTGATCGGCCAGGTCCCGCACCGCTCTGCGGAGCGAGGCGACGATCTGGTCCCAGGTGTCGACCAGCGTGACCGTGACGAGGTACACGGCGCCGCCGACCACGGCGAGAGCGGCGGTGCAGGTGAGCCCGGCGGCGACGGACCGGTTGATCTTCGCCCTGAGGAGCCGCCGGTGGACGGGCAGGAGCAGCGCGGTGCAGAGCAGGGCGAGCAGTACCGGAACGACGGCCGGCCGAATCGCCCCGGCCACCTGAATCCCGACGTAACAGACTCCGGCGAGCAGCAGGATCACCGCGCACCAGGCGGCAAGCCGGCGGACGGGCTCCGGAAGCAGTTGCACGGGCCCAGCGTACGCAGCGGTTGCGCTGTCCCCGGCGAACGGCCCGCCCGGACTACGTGCTCCGTGCGAAGCCACCTCATGACTGCGAGGTTTCTGTGATGCGGGGCCCTTCGTGGAGCAGCCGGGCGTGGTGAGCGCGGGTGAGAGGCGCTCTGCCGGGTGGCGAACGTGGGCCGTTCGACGGACGTCTGGTTCCGGCCCACCGTGTGTGGAACCTCTCTGACAGCAGCCGCCCGGCCGCTGTCCTCGTTTGCCGTCCACTGAGGTGATCATGCGTCTGCTTCTCGTCCACCCCAGTGCCCTGCTGTACTCGGAGA